>CAZHQA010000001.1:0-70671 GCA_964533955.1 uncultured Reyranella sp.
TGGCGGACAGGGCGGGATTCGAACCCGCGGTGGCTGTTACACCACGCACGCTTTCCAAGCGTGTGCCTTAAACCACTCGGCCACCTGTCCTCGACAACGGTCGGAGGCTCTTATAGCGCGGCAACGGGCGGGGGCAACGGCCTTCCCCGACGTGTCGCGGCTGGGCTAGACTCGCCGCCTCAGTGGGGGAGTGGATGGTCCTTTTTCGGGCCTTGGGTTGGCTGCTGCTGGCGATGGCCGTCGGGGCGGTGGTCTACGACGGGCTGGCCTGGTGGTCGGAAGGCGTGCTGCGCCTTTCGCCCTTGGGCGACCTCTGGTCGCGCCTCGACCTCGAGTCGCTGAACCGCGTCCAGTCGGCGGTGCAGCGCCACCTGTCGGTCAGCCTGTGGAGCTGGTTGGCCGTTCCGCTCCTCAGGATGCCTGCGCTGCCGACATTCGTGATCGTCGGCCTGGTCTTCCTCTGGATCGGCCGGCGCGGCGGCAGCGTCGTCGAGGCAAGCTTCATCGGATCGAATCCGCCGCGGCGTCGGCGCGCCCGCAGCGGGCTGTCGTGAGATCGAGCTGACTTTCCCTAGCGGTTATCCATCTTGAGCGCCGCGATGAAGGCGGACTGCGGGATCTCGACGTCGCCGACCTGGCGCATGCGCTTCTTGCCCTTCTTCTGCTTCTCGAGAAGCTTCTTCTTGCGGCTGATGTCGCCGCCATAGCACTTGGCCAGCACGTCCTTGCGCAGCGCGCTGATCGTCTCGCGCGCCACCACCCGGCCGCCGATCGCCGCCTGGATGGCGATCTTGAAGAGCTGGCGCGGGATCAGGTCCTTGAGTCGCTCGCACAGCGCCCGGCCGCGGGTCTCGGCGGCGGCCTTGTGCACGATCATGGAGAGTGCATCGACCGGCTCGGAGTTCACCAGGATGCTGAGCTTCACCAGGTCGCTCTCCTCGTACCCCGCCATCTCGTAGTCGAAGCTGGCATAGCCGCGCGTCACCGACTTCAGCCGATCGTAGAAATCGAACACCACCTCGTTGAGCGGCAGGCGGTAGATCGCCATGGCGCGCGTGCCGGCGTAGGTGAGCTCGACCTGCTGGCCGCGCCGTTCCTGGCAGAGCGTCAGCACCGACCCGAGATGCTCGTCGGGCGTGATGATCGTGGCCTTGATCCACGGCTCCTGCATGGTCGCGATCTTCATCGGGTCGGGGTAGTCGGCCGGATTGTGCAGCTCCATCTCCGTGCCATCGGTCATCTTCACCTTGTAGACGACCGAGGGCGCGGTGGTGACGAGGTCGAGATTGAATTCGCGCTCCAGCCGCTCCTGGATGATCTCGAGATGCAGCAGCCCCAAAAAGCCGCAGCGGAAACCGAAGCCCAGCGCCGCGCTGGTCTCCGGCTCGAAATGGAACGAGGCGTCGTTGAGGCGGAGCTTGGACAGCGATTCGCGCAGGGTCTCGAACTCGGCGGCATCGGCCGGGAAGAGGCCGCAGAACACCACCGGCACCGAGGGCTTGAAGCCGGCCAGCATTTCGGTCGCGGGCTTGCGATCGTCGGTGATGGTGTCGCCCACCTTGCAGTCGGCGATGGTCTTGATGCCGGCGATGATGAAGCCGATCTCGCCGGGCCCGAGCTCGGCGGCATCGGTCGGCTTGGGCTTGAAGACACCGACCTTGTCGAGATCGTAGGAGGCGCCCACCGCCATCATGCGGATGCGCAGGCCCTTCTTCAGCACGCCGTCCTGGACGCGCACCAGCGTGACCACGCCGAGGTAGGGGTCGTACCAGCTGTCGACCAGCAGGGCCTTCAGGGGCGCGTTGCGGTCGCCCTTGGGCGGCGGCAGGCGCTTGACCATCGCTTCCAGGAGCTCGTCGATGCCAAGGCCGGTCTTGGCGGAGACCCGGATGGCGTCGGACGTATCGATGCCGACCACGTCCTCGATCTCCTGCGCGACCCGCTCAGGCTCGGCCGAGGGCAAGTCGATCTTGTTGAGGACAGGGATGATCTCGTGGTTGGCGTCGATCGCGTGATAGGCATTGGCCAGGGTCTGCGCCTCGACGCCCTGGCTGGCGTCGACCACCAGCAGCGAGCCCTCGCAGGCGGCCAGCGAGCGGCTGACTTCGTAGGCGAAGTCGACATGGCCCGGCGTGTCCATCAGGTTCAGCACGTAGGTCTTGCCGTCCTGGGCCGGATAGTCGAGCCGCACGGTCTGCGCCTTGATGGTGATGCCGCGTTCGCGCTCGATGTCCATGGAATCGAGCATCTGGTCGTGGAACTCGCGTTCGGTCACCGCCCCGCAGCGCATCAGCAGGCGATCGGCCAGCGTGCTCTTGCCATGGTCGATATGGGCGATGATCGAAAAATTGCGGATCAACGACAGGTCGGTCATTTTATACTCTTCTGGGACCACGGGCCTGCGGCCCGCTCAGGATTCCGAGCGGGCCGCAGGCCCGCGGTCCGGCAAAACTACCCTCTCAACACCGCGCCCGTCGCTTTCGCAACAGCGCCCACGATCTTGGTCGAGACAGCCTCGATTTCGGCATCGGTCAAGGTGCGTTCGACGGGCTGCAAAGTGACCGCGATGGCCAGCGACTTCTTGCCCTCCGGCACGCCCTTGCCGGCATAGACGTCGAACACGCGAGCCCCGGAAATCAGCGCCCGGTCGGCATTGCGTGCGGCTCGAACCAGCTTCTCGGCCTCGACGCCGGCATCGACCAGGAAGGCAAAGTCGCGCTCGACCGGCTGGAAGGCCGACAGCACGAGCTTGGGCCGGGCCCTGGTTGCCTTTGCCTTGGCCAGCGGCGGAGCATCGACGAACACCTCGAAGGCTGCGACCGGCCCCTTGAGATCGGCTTCGGCCACGAGCTGGGGGTGCAACTCGCCGAAGTGCGCCATCACGCGGTCGCCGAGCTTGAGCACGCCGGACCGCCCGGGGTGGTACCAGTCCGGCGCGCCGGTCTGGCTCGACAAATTGTCAGGTGCACCGACCGCCGCCAGGACGGCAAGCGCATCGGCCTTGGCGTCGAACACATCCACGGTGCGCGCCGGCCCCGCCCAGTTGCGCGGAACCGCCATGTTGTGGCGCACGCCGGCCGCGGCCAGCCGCTGCCCGCCGGGCGTGGCATCCGCGTAGACCGGGCCGACCTCGAACAGCGCCGGGTCGGCAAGGCCGCGCGCCTCGTTGCGCGCCGCCGCCTCGATCAGGTTGGGCAGGATCGAGGGCCGCATGGTGTCGAGCGTCGCATCGATCGAGTTCAGCAGGCGCAGGTCCTCGCCGCCGCCGCCGAAGCGCTCGGCGCGCTTGCGCGGCAGGAACGACCAGGTGACGGCCTCGCTCATGCCGCGGGCGGCGAGCGCCCGCCGCGCCTGCGGCGCGCGCTGCTGCAGCGGCGTGCGCACCGGCCCGGCTGTCGCCGAGAGGCCCGGCAGCGAGGTCGTCGGGATATGGTCGAAACCGAAGACGCGCGTCACTTCCTCGACCAGATCGGCCTCGCCGACGATGTCGGGCCGCCAGGACGGCACGGATGCGGTCCATGGGCCGGCGCCGGTCACGCCGAAGCCGAGCTTGCTCAGGATGTCGGCGGTCTGCTTGGCCGGCACGTCGATTGCGGTCAGCGTCTTCACCCGGTCGGCGCGCAGGGTGTAGCTGCGCTCCCAGTCGGGCATCACGCCGCTCCTGGTGATCTCGCTCGCCTCGCCGCCGCACAGGTCGAGGATCAGGCGGGTGGCGACGTCGGTGCCCCATTCGACCGACTGCGGGTCGATGCCCCGTTCGAATCGGTAGCGCGCGTCGGACTGGATGCCGAGCTTGCGGCCGGTGGCGGCGACCTTGATCGGCGTGAAGTAGGCGACCTCGAGGAACACCTCGGTGGTGTCGTCCTGCACGCCGGTCGCCTCGCCGCCCATCACGCCGCCGATGCCGTGGGCTGCCTTGGAATCGGCGATGACCGACACGGCGGGATCGAGCGTGTAGGTCTTGCCGTCGAGCGCCAGGATGGTCTCGCCCTGGCGGGCCTGGCGCATGACCAGGTCGCCCGAGAGCTTCCCGGCGTCGAACACGTGCAGCGGCCTGTTGAGGTCGAAGGTGACCAGGTTGGTGATGTCGACCAGCGTGGAGATCGGCCTGAGGCCGATCGCCTTCAGCCGGCGCTGCAGCCACTCCGGGGAGGGGCCGTTCTTCAGGCCGCGGAAGTGGCGGCCGACCACGATGGGGCAGGGGCTGTCGGGCCTGGCCTCGTAGCCATGCGTCCACTTGATCGGGCTCGCATAGGTGCCCGCGATGCGCTCTGCCTTGAACGGCCTGAGAGTGCCCGCGCCGGCGGCCGCGAGGTCGCGCGCGATGCCGTGCACGCCCAGGCAGTCGCCGCGGTTGGGCGTCACCTTGATCTCGATCACCGGGTCGTCGAGGCCGAGCGCCTCGGCAGCCGGCGCGCCGGTCGTGGCGTCGGCCGGCAGGTCGATGATGCCGCTATGGTCGTCGCCCAGCTGCAGCTCGCGGCTCGAGCACAGCATGCCGTTCGAGTCCTCGCCGCGGATCTTGCTCGCCTTGAGCAGCAGGTCGGTGCCGGGAATGTAGCTGCCGGTCGGCGCGAAGATGCCTTTCATGCCGGTGCGCGCATTGGGGGCGCCGCACACGACCTGGACGATGCCCGAACCGGTGTCGACCTTGCAGACGCGCAACCGGTCGGCGTTGGGATGCTGTGTGGCCTCGACCACGTAGCCGACCACGAAGCCCTTGAGAGTCTCGCCCGGGTTGGCGACGCCCTCGACTTCGAGGCCAAGCATGGTCAGGCGCTCGCGGATCTCGGCAAGCGACGCGGTGGTGTCGAGATGCTCCTTGAGCCAGGAGAGCGTGAACTTCATCGCACGCTCTCCAGCGCCGAGAATCCGTAGTGGCGCAGCCAGCGCAGATCCGAATCGAAGAAGCTGCGCAGGTCGGGGATGCCGTATTTCAGCATGGCGATCCGGTCGATGCCCATGCCGAAGGCGAAGCCCTGGTACACGGCGGGATCGAGGCCGCAATTGGCGATCACGTTGGGATGCACCATGCCGCAGCCGAGGATCTCCAGCCACGAATCGCCGGCGCCGATCCTGAGCTCGCCGCCCTTCCACGAGCAGCCGATATCGACTTCCGCCGACGGTTCGGTGAACGGGAAGTAGGAGGGGCGGAAGCGGAAGGGCAGTTCGTCGACCTCGAAGTAGGCGCGGCAGAAGTCGTACAGGCAGCCCTTGAGGTGCCCCATGTGGGTCATGCGATCGATCACCAGGCCCTCGACCTGGTGGAACATCGGCGTGTGCGTGGCATCGCTGTCGATGCGGAAGGTGCGGCCCGGCACGATGACGCGCAGCGAGCCGCCGTCGGCCAGCATCTTCTGCACGTTCTTGTCGAGCATGGTGCGCGCCTGAACCGGCGAGGTGTGCGTGCGCAGCACCATCGGCGTGCCGTCGGCGCGCGAGGGCAAATAGAAAGTGTCCTGCATCTGCCGCGCCGGATGGTCGGGCGGGATGTTGAGGGCCGTGAAGTTGTGCCAGTCGTCCTCGATATCGGGACCGTCGGCCCACACGAAGCCCATGTCGCCGAAGATGGCGGCGAGCTCATCCATCACCTGGCCGATCGGATGGAGGGTGCCGCGGCCCTCCGGCCGGGTTGGCAGGCTGACATCGACCTTCTCCGAGACGAGCCTGGCGGCAAGCGCCGAAGCGCCTAGCCCGCTCTTGCGGGCCTCGATGGCGGCCTCGATCTCGCCCTTGAGCTGGTTGACGCGCGCGCCGAATTCCTTGCGCTCGGTCGGTGCCAGGCCGCCCAGCGTCTTCATCAGGCCGGTGACGCTGCCTTTCTTGCCCAGTGTCGCCACGCGCGCAGCATCGAGGGCGGCGAGGTCGGCCGCCTGCTCGATGGCGCCAAGCGCCGTGCTGCGTATCGTCGAAAGATCATCCATCCTTCGCTCCACACGAAAAGAGGGAGCCTGAGACCCAGGCTCCCTCTCTTAATCTCCATCCGCTGCGCCGTGCGGCGCGGCAGACACTACTTGAGGGCGGCCTGGGCCTGTTCGACCAAAGCCTTAAAGGCAGCGGGCTCCCGCATGGCCAGATCGGCCATTACCTTGCGGTCGACCTCGATCCCGGCCTTCAGGATGCCATTCATGAACTTCGAATAGGTCAGCCCGTGCTCGCGGACCGCAGCGTTGATGCGCTGGATCCACAGGCCGCGGAAGGCGCGCTTCTTGTTGCGCCGGTCGCGATAGGCGTACTGCAGGCCCTTCTCGACCTTCTCGATGCCGACGCGGAACGCCACCTTGGCGCGGCCGCGATAGCCCTTGGCGAGCTTCAGGACCTTCTTGTGACGAGCGTGTGCAGCCACGCCCCGCTTGACGCGTGCCATGGCCTACCTCTCGTACGGGAAGAAGTTGCGCTTGATGATCCGGCTGTCGGATTCCGACACCAGGGTCATCCCGGTCTGCTGGCGCAGGAAGCGGTTGCCCCGCTTGGTCATGCCGTGGCGCTTGCCGGCCACGCCGTGTTTCACCTTGCCGGACGCCGTGAAGCGGAAGCGCTTCTTGGCCCCGCTCTTGGTCTTCATCTTGGGCATTTTCGTTCCTTTTCAAAGGGTTACGATAGGCAGCCGAGGCAATGCCCTTTGGGCCAGGCCGCCGAAGGAAGGGGGCTTATAGCTATGCCAAGCAAGGCACGCAAGCACGCCGGCCCTACCCCGGGAAGAGCTGCGGACCGGTCTCGATCGGTGCGCAGTAACCGGCGCGCCTTGTGGCACCATTCATGCTGTTGTGCATGCTTCGAGGCGCGTACTTCGTACGCTCCTCAACATGGGGTGTGGCATGAAACTGGCTGGCAAGACTGCGCTCGTGACGGGCGCCCAACAGGGTATCGGGGCTGCAATCGCGCTGGCATTCGCCAGCGAGGGCGCGGACGTCGCCATCAACTGGCTGGATGACGAAAAAGCCGCCGAGGCAGTGGCGGGCGGCGTGCGCCAATACGGCAGGCGCGCCGCCCTGATCAGGGCCGACATGTCCAAGCTTGCCGACGTCGAGGCGATGGTCGCCGAAACCACGCGCCAGCTCGGGCCGCCAGACATCCTGGTCAACAATGCCGGCGTCTATCCGCGCGTGAAGTTCCTGGAGATGCGCGAGAGCGACTGGGACTACGTGCTCGACATCAATCTGAAGGCCGGCTGCTTTGCCACCATCGCGGCGGCCAAGGCCCTGATCGCCGCCGGCCGCAAGAGCGGCTCGGTGATCAATCTCTCCTCGCAGTCGGTGCGGGGCGCAGTGCGTGGCGTGCACTACAGCGCCAGCAAGGGCGGAGTCGTCTCGATGACCCGCGCCATGGCGCTCGAACTCGCACCGCACAACATCCGGGTCAATGCAATCGCGCCCGGCACCACCGACACGGCCCAGCCGCGCTACGGCAACACCGATGCCGAGCTGATCGAAATGGCGCGGGCCAACATCCCGCTGGGCGGCAAGCTGCTGACGCCCGACCAGATCGCGCGCACCGCGGTGTTCCTGGCGTCAGATGACTCCAGCGCCACGACCGGCCAGGTGCTGCACGTGAACGGCGGCGCCTATATGCCCTGAACGCCCAAGACTATTTGGGCGCGAGCACCATGATCATCTGGCGGCCTTCCATGCGGGGCATCGATTCGATCTTGGTCAGCGGATCCATCTCGGAGCGAACGCGATTGAGGACCTGCAGGCCGAGTTCGGAATGGACCATTTCGCGGCCGCGGAAACGCAGGGTGACCTTCACCTTGTCGCCTTCCTCGATGAACCGCTTCATCGCCCGCATCTTCACTTCGTAGTCGTGATCGTCGATGTTGGGCCGCATCTTGATCTCTTTGACCTCGATCACCTTCTGGTGCTTGCGGGCCTCGTGTGCCTTCTTCTGGGCCTCGTACTTGTACTTGCCGTAGTCGGAGATCTTGGCGACCGGCGGAACCGCATTGGGCGAAATCTCGATCAGGTCGAGCGCGGCCTCTTCGGCCATTTCCAGCGCTTCGCGGGTGCTTACGACGCCGACCATCTCGCCGTTCTCGTCGATCAGTCGGACTTGTGGCGCTCTGATTTCGCCATTGACGCGCGGACCATCCCGGGTCGGCGCGCTTTGCTGTGCAGGACGTGCTATGGCTTCATTCTCCCTCGTTAAAGCCCGATACGGGCGGAAAACGAGGCCGCAGACTCCCTAGAAGGGAGGCCGGGCCTCTGTCGAAAGTGTAGTGACGGCGGCCCCCAATTCAAGGACCTCCTGCTTCTCCGAGCCGAGACGGCGCACCGCGACCGTCTTGTTCTCCATGTCGCGGCGGCCGACCGCCAGGATCAGCGGTACGTGGGCCAGCGAGTGCTCGCGGACCTTGTAGTTGATCTTCTCGTTGCGCAAGTCGAGGTCGACCCGCATGCCGGCGGCGCGCAACTGGGCCGCGACCTCGTTGGCATAGCTGTCGGCATCGTTGACGATGGTGGCCACCACTGCTTGCGTCGGCGCCAGCCACATCGGAAAGCGGCCGGCATAGTGCTCGATGAGAACGCCGATCATGCGCTCGAAGCTGCCGAAGATGGCGCGGTGCAGCATCACCGGCACCTTGCGCGAGCCGTCCTCGGCGACGTAGCTCGCGCCCAGCCGCTCGGGCAGCATGAAATCGACCTGCAGGGTGCCGCACTGCCAGTCGCGGCCGATGGCATCGCGCAGCACGAACTCCAGTTTCGGCCCATAGAACGCGCCTTCACCCGGATTGAGCTGCAGCTCGAGGCCGGCCGCCTTCGAGGCCGATTTCAAGGCGCCCTCGGCCTGGTCCCACACCGCATCGGAGCCGATGCGCATCGCCGGCCGGTCCGAGAATTTCACGAAGTACTCGAAACCGAGGTCGCGATAGACCTCGCCGAGCAGCTTGCAGAAGCGAATCGTCTCGCTCTCGATCTGGTCCTCGGAGCAGAAGATGTGCGCGTCGTCCTGCGTGAAGTTGCGCACGCGCAGGATGCCGTGCAGCGCGCCCGATGGCTCGAAGCGATGGCACGAGCCCATCTCGGCGATGCGCAGCGGCAGCTCGCGATAGCTGCGGAGTCCCTGGTTGAAGACCTGGATGTGGCACGGGCAGTTCATCGGCTTCAGCGCGAACACGCGCTTGGCCGGATCGGCGAAGAACTCGCGCAGGCCCTCCTCGTTCTCGCTGAGATACATGTTCTCGCGGAACTTCTCCCAGTGGCCCGATGCTTCCCACAGCCGGCGATCGTTGAGTTGCGGCGTCTTGACCTCGACATAGCCGCCGGCTTCGAGCTTGCGGCGCAGGTAGTTCTCCAGCGTGCGCCACAGCGTCCAGCCCTTGGGGTGCCAGTAGACCATGCCGGCCGAATCTTCCTGCTGATGGAACAGGCCCATCTCGCGGCCGAGACGCCGGTGGTCGCGCTTCTCGGCCTCCTCCAGGCGATGCAGGTAGGCCTTCAGGTCCTTGTCGGAGAAGAACACCGTGCCGTAGACGCGCTGCAGCTGGGCGTTCCTGGCGTCGCCGCGCCAGTAGGCACCCGACACCTTGGTGAGCTTGAACGCCTTGCCGAGCTTGCCCGTCGAGGGCAGGTGCGGCCCCAGGCACATGTCGAGCCAGTCGCCCTGCTTGTAGACCGAGATCTCCTCGTCCTTGGGCAGCTCATCGGCCCATTCGGCTTTGAACTTCTCGCCGTGGTCGACGAAGTACTGCTTGATCCTGGCTCGGTCCCACACCTCGCGCTCGATCGGCAGGTCGCGGTCGACGATCTCGGCCATGCGCCGCTCGATTCTGGCGAAGTCTTCCGGCGTGAACGGCTCGGACCGCACGAAGTCGTAGTAGAAGCCGTCCTCGGTAGCGGGACCGAACGTGATCTGCGTGCCAGGAAAAAGCTCCTGCACCGCCTGGGCGAGGACGTGCGCCGCGTCGTGGCGCAGCAGTTCGAGCGCCTCGGGGTCACGCGACGTCACGATGCCGATCTTGGCATCGTGGTCGACGACCGATGAAAGATCCTTCAGCTTGCCGTCGACCTTGACCGCCAGCGCCGCCTTGGCGAGGCCGGGACCGATCGCGGCAGCGATTTCGGCACCGTTCACCGGCTTGTCGAATTTCCGGACCGAACCGTCCGGCAGGGAAACATTGATCATGGCAACCACCTAGATAAGATTCCGAACACGGCTCATCGCCCGGCGCGGGGCGCCGGCGGCCAGGGCCGGGAAGCGGCACAAGTGTGCGCGCCCGGCCGAATCAAGTTCGGACGGTGGTCAGTGTCGCGGGAGCGGGGAAGGACTTCCGATCCATGCGCTGGGAGATAATTGTGCGGATGGCCCGAGTCAAGCTGGCGGCTCGCCCGCTATCGGGTGCCGGACCAGCGAAACGGCAGCGTCGTGCCCTCGGGTTGGTAGGACCCGCTGAGCGCCGCGCCTTCGCCGCGGGCCTCCAGCCGGAAATTGCCGCGCAGCGGGAAATCGGCGTCGGAGTCGGGCTGGTCGAAGGTACCGGTCCAGACGTTCTGGTCGTAGCCGACCGAGCCGTGCAGCACGACAAGCCCCTCCTTGGCCTCCCAGTAGCCGACGAGATCGCCGTTCTGGCGGGCGGTGATGGTGAGCCTGCCGTGGCAGGGGCATCGGGAATCGATGTGCCCGTCCCAGGTGAGCTTCCAGTCGCCGAGAAAATCGCCGACGGTGCCCTGCGGCGGTCCGAGGAAATTGCCTGACGGTCCGCCGATCGGCGCTCCCATGCCGCTGCCCTGCTGTCCGAGCGCACTACCGTCGATCGACGCGACGAGCAGCAGGACGGCGGCGAAAATTGAGCAGGGTCGTGGCACGGCGCGCGCTCCTCAGCTGGACAATCGTTCGTAGAGTCGAAGCAGCTGCTGGTTCGAATGTGCCAGAGCGAAGTGGCTGCGCACATGCTCCTGGGCGGCGCGGGCGAGCTCGGCGCGGCGTTCTGCGGACAACGAGATCGCCTGCGAGATCGCCTCGGCCAGGGCCGCCGGGTCACCGGCGGCGGCCAGCCATCCGGTCACGCCGGGGCGCACGGCTTCGGCCGCGCCGCCGCCTTCCTCGGCCACCACGGGCCGGCCCATGGCCTGAGCTTCGACGATCGTGCGGCTGAAGCCGCGGCTCGCACCTCCGGTCACCACCACTGCGTCGCACAGCATGTAGGCGGCCGGCATGTCCTCGACATAGGGTCCGATCTGCACCCGGCCGAGCAGCTTGGCCTGTTCGATCGAGTGCTCGAGTTCCCGCTCGAACGGCGTGGGCGTGTCGGTCGAACCGAGGATCAGGCAGAACACGTCGCTGCGGTCGAGCCTCCTCATCGCCTCGATCAGGATCTTCTGGCCGCCATCCTCGACGAACCGCGACGGACAAAGCACGAGATGGCTGCCATCGGGCACGCGCAGCTCGCCCGCCAACCGAATCACCCGGTCGGCGCGCACGACCGCGGGATCGAAACGGTCGAGGTTGACGCCCGGGGGAATGACCTGCACCCGCTCGCCAAGATCGGGAAAGTGGCCGAGCGCATCGCGCGCGATATGGTCGGAAACGGCGATCAGGGCATCGGCATAGGCCTGCCGGCGCTCGATCAGCCGCGCCATCAAGCCCTTGGTGCTGAACGGTCGATACAGGGTGGCGATCCAGCGGAGCCCGAGGCGTCGCGCGACGTGTCGAGCCACCAGGGCGGTGGCGGGCGAGGTTGCCTGGACGACCGTGACGCCGAGGTCGCGGACGCTGGCGGCGAGGCGGCGCGGCAGGGTGTAGCGCAACCGTACCGGATGATCGAATTCGGGCAACTCAAGATGCGAGGCGCGCAGGCGAAGCAGGTCGGGCACCATGGTGCCGCCGGGCGAGGCGACGATGGCGGTGCCGCCGGCGGCGATCACGGCCTGGGCAGCATCGAGCGTCGCGCGCGCCATTCCGCCGCCGGACAGGGAAGGTACGATCTGGAGAAGGCTGGGTGCGGACAAATTGGCGGCCGGTTGCTGGATGTGGCAGGTAACACGGCATGAGCGCCGAAGGTAGTGTGCAGAGACTGAAGCGGCCCGACGGCAATACGGTCGCCTATGTGAAGAGCGAAGGCCGCGCGCCGGGTGTGGCGTTCCTTGGCGGCTTTCGTTCGGACATGACCGGGACCAAGGCAATCGCCCTCGAGGCGTGGGCGCGTCGTGCCGGTCGCGCCTATCTGCGCTTCGACTACCTCGGCCATGGCCAATCGTCCGGCCGCTTCGAGGACGGCACGATCGGCCGCTGGCTCGACGATTCGCTGGCGGCGATCGACTCGCTGACGAGCGGCAAGCTCGTGCTGGTCGGCTCGAGCATGGGCGGCTGGCTGTCCCTCCTGGCAGCGCGCGCGCGTCCGGAACGCCTGGCCGGGCTGGTGCTGATCGCTGCTGCACCCGACTTCACGGAACGCATGCTTTTGAAGGGGCTCTCGCCCGAAGATCGCGCGACGCTCGAGCGCGACGGCCGGCTCGAGCGGCCCTCGCAATACTCTCCCGCGCCCTCGGTCTTCACCTGGAAGCTGATCGAGGAGGGGCGCAATCATCTCCTGCTCGACAAGCCGCTCGCGCTGCCCTGCCCGGTGCGCCTGCTGCACGGCCAGAGCGATCCCGATGTGCCGTGGGAATATTCCCTGCAGATCGCCCGGCATCTCGAAGCGCCCGAGGTGATCACGACTCTCGTCAAGGGTGGCGACCATCGCCTCAGCACGCCGGCAGACATCGCCAGACTGGTTTCGACCGTCGAGGAGCTGGCCGGATGACTTTCCGGCATTTGCGGCATTTCCACCGGCCCCGCTACTTCCCGACGGTGGACTTTTCGGCATTTCCGCCGGCCGCGATGGCCTGCAGTCCCTCGCGATAGGTCGGAAACCGCAGCCGTACGCCCAGCACCTGCTTGATCCGATCGTTCCGGGCGCGGCGGCTTTCACTATAGAACGAGCGCGCCATCGGCCCCAGGCTCGCCGCCGCCTGCTCCCAGGGAATGAGAGGCGGCGCCGGCACGCCCAGAAGCTCGCAAGCGTAGGCGACGATGTCCTGGCTGGGCGCGGGCAGATCGTCGGCGACGTTGTAGATGCCGCCGGGCGACGGCTTCGTGATTGCTGCCATCACCGTGGCCGCGATGTCCGCGACGTGGATGCGCGAGAAGCATTGCCCGGGCTTGTCGATGCGGCGCGCGCGGCCTTCCCTGACCTGGTCGAGCGCACTGCGACCGGGGCCATAGATGCCGGGCAGGCGAAAGACGTCGACCACCGCGCCGGCGTCGAGACCAAGGGCCTGCCAGGCCCGCTCGGCGGCCAGGCGCGCAATGCTGCGTGGTTGTTGCGGATGGGTCGGCGCGGTCTCGTCGACCCAGTCGCCGCCGGTATCGCCATAGACGCCGGTCGTCGACAGATAGCCCAGCCAGCGCGCCTCGCGCAGCTGGCGGGCGCAGCAAAGCAGGACCGGATCGCCCGCTGGCTGCGGCGGCACGCTGTTCAGCACGTGCGTTGCTCCCGCGAGCGCGCCTTCCGGCAAGGGCTTGGTGCCGTCGAACAGGTGCGTCTCGATCCCTTCGGCGGCAATCCGCCCGGCCTTTTCGGCGGTCGTCACGGTGCCGGCGACCGTCCAGCCGCCGGCCCGCGCCAATCGGGCGATTTCGAGGCCGCTGAAGCCCACGCCGAAGATGAAAAGACGACCTGTCATCTTGTCAGGATCGTCGCGACGCGGTTCTTTTCCAACCATGTTTTTCGCCCGCAAGGCGTTGCCCGTCCTGACGCTATCCGTTCTCGCGCTCTTCGCTGCACTGCCCGCCATGGCGCAGAAGCTCGACCCGCTGGCCGCCACGCCGCTGGCGCCGACGCCCGACCACCTGCGGCGCTACAACGAGTGCATGGCGCTCGCCCGCAAGGAGCCTCTCAAGGCGCTGCCGATCGCGGAGAAGTGGAAGAGCGAAGGCGGCGGGCTGGGCGCCCGCCATTGCGTGGCGCTCGCCATGTTCGAGGCCGGCAAGCCGGTGCAGGCGGCGACGCAGTTCGAGGCGATTGCCCGCGACATGGGGCAGGAGAGGCCCGGCCTGCGTGCCGAGTTGTGGGCCCAGGCGGGCCAGGCGTGGATCGAGGCCGGGCAGGCGGAGAACGCGGCGGCGGCGCAAAGCCAGGCGCTCGACCTCAAGTCGCAGGACGCCGACCTCTGGATCGATCGCGGCCTGAGCTACGCGGCCATGAAGTCGTGGCCGCGGGCCATCTCCGACTTCGATCACGCGCTCGGCCTGCGGCCCAACGACGTCGAGATACTGGTGTTGCGCGCTGCCGCCTGGCGCAACGCCGGCGATCCCGCCGGGGCGCTGGCCGACGCCGACCGGGCGCTCAGGATCGCCCCCGACCACTCCGAGGCGCTGCTCGAGCGGGCCTTCGCTTTTCTGGCACGCGGCGACAGGGCGGGCGCGGACATTGTCTTCGCGCGTGTCTTGAAGCTGGTGCCACCGGGCTCGGATGCCGCCAAGCGCGCGCAGGCAGGCTTGCGCGGCGAGCGGCCGGGCGCCGATCCACCGCCCCCGGCCGGCAATCCTGTGAATGAGAAGAAAAAGCCGTAATATGGAAAGCACAATGCAACGCCTCGCCCTCTCGCTCGCACTCCTGTTCATGGCCGCGTCGGCTCATGGCCAGAATCAGGCGCCCTCGCCGTTCTATCCCGTGCCGCCGCCGGAACAGGCGCCGAAGATCGAGCAGGGCGCACCGCTCACCAATCTCTCCTCGCCGCTCGACCAGGATCAGCAGAAGGTGACCCGCACGGTCATCGATTCGGACACCGAAGCGCAGCTCTTCGCCGGCGCCGTCAAGGTCGTGTGGGGCCGCTACGCCAAGATCAAGGGTGCCAAGGCGGGTGACGTGACGGTGACCAAGGAGGGCGCGCTGTGGCGCGTGAAAGGCCGCATCGACAGCGTGGCGCCCGGCACCGAGGGCGACTGGGCGGCGATCGACGGCGTGGTCGAGCGCATCTCGGCCGGCGCCGTGCAGATCCGCGGCGAGGTCGCGTTCCGAATCGCAAAGGTCATGAAGGGCACACCCTGCAAGGTGGGCGGCACGCTGCATTTCAAGCGCTCGGGCAAGTCGCAGGTCTGGCGGCTGACCGAAGGCGACAATCCCTGCGATGGCGTCCAGGAGATGTTCGACCTGGTCTACGAGAAGCCGGCCGAGAAGAAGCCGGTGCCGCCCCAACCCAAGCGGTCCTAGCTCGGTCCGTATCAGGCGCGCAGCCTGGCGATCTCTTCGCGCGCCAGTTCGTCGGCACGTTCGTTCTCGACGTGGCCGCTATGGCCCTTGACCCAGCTCCAGTGGATACGGTGCGGCACGCCGGCGGCGTCGAGACGCTGCCACAGGTCGACATTCTTCACCGGCTTCTTGTCGGCGGTGCGCCAGCCGTTCTTTTTCCAGCCCCTGATCCATTTTGTGGCGCCGTCGAGCACATAGCGGCTGTCGGTGTAGAGCCGCACCACGCAAGGCCGCTTCAGCGCCTCGAGGCCCGAGATCACCGCCATCAGCTCCATCTTGTTGTTGGTGGTGGCCGGATCGCCGCCCGACAACTCGCGCTCCTTGTCGCCCATCCGCAGGATGGCGGCCCAGCCGCCCGGGCCGGGATTGCCGCTGCAGGCGCCGTCGGTGAACAGCTCGACCTCGGGCTGGCCGCTCACGATCCACCGCTCACAGGCCGTAGTCCGCCATCGACGTGATGCCGCGATGAAAGCGTAGCTTGGCGAGGTATTCCTGCGGGTCCTTGCGCTTGACCAGCGCGTCCGCCGGGGTGTGCACCCAATCGTAGAGCCGGGTCAGCAGGAAGCGCAGTGCCGCGCCGCGCGCCAGCAGCGGCAGGTAGTGCCGCTCGTCGTCGCCGAGTTTGCGCACCTCGTCGTAGGCGTGCAGCAGGGCGCGGGCCTTGGTGGCGTTGAAGGAATTGTCGCTTTCGAAGCACCAGGCGTTGAGGCAGATCGCCACGTCGTAGGCGAAGAAATCATTGCAGGCGAAGTAGAAATCGATCAGGCCCGAGAGCCTGTCGTGCAGGAAGAAGACGTTGTCGTTGAACAGGTCGGCGTGGATCACGCCCGACGGCAAATCCTGCGGCCAGCCGGCTTCGAAGAAGTCGATCTCGGCGCCGAGTTCGCGCTCCATGGCGGCATCTATGTGCTCCCGAGAAGCGTCGAACAGCGGCCGCCAGCCCTTCACCGAGAGCGCGTTGGGCCGCTTGACCTCGAAGTCGGCACCGGCGAGATGCAGCCCGGCCAAGCCCCCGCCCACCGGTCCGCAGTGCTTCACGGCGATGCGGCGCGGCGACAGGCCATGCAGGAAGGTGGTGATCGCAGCCGGCCGGCCGGCGAGCGTGCGGACGGCATTGCCGTCGCGACCGTGAATCGGCCGGGGGCAATTGATGCCTCGCGCCGAGAGGTGGTCCATCAAGCCGAGAAAGAACGGCAGGTCCCTGGGATCGACGCGCTTCTCGTAGAGCGTCAGGAAATACTGGCCCTTCGTCGTCGTCAGGAGGTAGTTCGAATTCTCGACGCCCTCGGCGACTCCTTTCAGCGCATCGGCTTCGCCGATGTCGTACTCCGCCAGAAAGGCCTCGAGCTCGCCGTCGCTGACCTCGGTATAGACCGCCATCAGGCCACCAGCTGGCGCGGCAACTTGAAGACCATGCTCTCTTCTGCCGTGCGCACTTCCTCGACCGTGACCTCGTAGCGTGCACGACAAGCGGCGACCAGTTCGTCGACCAGTCGTTCCGGCGCCGACGCTCCCGCCGTGATGCCAAGCCGCGCGACGCCTTCCAGCCACTGCCAGTCCATGTCGGCGGCCTGCTGCACCAGCCGCGACCGGCCGCAGCCGCCGTTTGCGGCGACCTCGACCAGGCGGATGGAGTTGGAGGAATGAGGCGCGCCGATCACGACCAGCGCATCGCAGGTTCCGGCGATCGCCTTCACCGCAGCCTGCCGGTTGGTGGTCGCGTAGCAGATGTCCTCGAGCTTGGGGCCGTGCATGGCGGGGAAACGCCGGCGCAGGGCGGCGACTATCTTGTCCGTGTCGTCGACCGACAGCGTCGTCTGCGTGGCATAGGCGAGGTTCAGCGGATCGGAAACGTCGATCGTCTCCGCCTGCGCCACGTCCTCGACCAGCAGCACCGCGCCGGGCGGCAGCTGCCCCATGGTGCCGAGCACCTCGGGATGGCCGGCGTGGCCGATCAGGATCACCGTACGGCCGAGGTCATGATGGCGCTCGGCCTCGCGATGGACCTTGGAGACCAGCGGGCAGGTCGCATCGACGTAGAGGAGTTTGCGGCGCGTCGCCTCGGCCGGCACCTTCTTCGGCACGCCATGGGCAGAGAACACGACAGGCCGGTCGTCCGGGACCTCGTCGAGATCGTCGACGAAAATTGCATCCTTCGCCTCGAGACTCTGCACGACGGAGCGATTGTGAACGATCTCGTGCCGCACATAGACCGGCGGGCCGTAGCGCTCGATGGCGCGCTCGACAATCTGGACGGCGCGCTCGACGCCGGCGCAGAAGCCGCGCGGGCTGGCGAGCAGAATCTTCAAAGGCTTCCTGGGTTCGGACATGAAAAAACGGTCATGCAGCGTGAAGTCCGCTTGCTTGCGGCCCAGCGGACCATTGCCTAGACTCCACGAATACGGATGGGCGCGGCACCGTAACAAAGCCGCCGCAACGGGGAAAGCAACATGACCGAGCCGGTTGTCGCGGCCAAGGCGCCGATCAAGGTAGCGCTGGAAGCAGGCAAGGACTACTGGTGGTGCGCCTGCGGCCAGAGCAAGAACCAGCCGTTCTGCGACGGCACTCACAAGGGCAGCGGCCTCACACCGATGAAATACACCGCCGAGAAGACGGCGGATTACTGGCTTTGCGCCTGCAAGCATTCGAGCAAGAAGCCGCTGTGCGACGGTACCCACAAGACCCTCGCATGATCGCAGATCGTCTTCTTCTCTTGGCACCGATGGCATTGGCGCTTGCCCTGGCCGGCTGCGGAGGCCGATCCGACAAGGAAGCGGCGGCGGCGTCCTATTGCCCGACTCCGCTCGCCGTTCAGGACGCGCAGCGGCTGACCCGTTTCAAGGCGGGCGGCGGACGCGACCCACGCGACGTGGCGTTCGAGGCGGTCCTGGTGCAGACCAATGCGGCCTGCTCGATCAGTCGTCAGACCATGGATGTTTCCGTGTTCATTCAGATCGCCGTCAATGCCGGCCCGTCGGTCGGATCGGGGACGACCCGTGTGCCGTTTTTCGTCCGCGTACTCGATGCCAATGGCTCGGTGGTCGTGGGGCGGGACGAATTGGCCGACTACAAGCTGAGCGCCGCCAGTCCGCGTGGCATGAGTCGCGAGGAGCTCGGCGTCAAGATTCCGTTCAACTCGGTCGCCGATATCGGCTCCTACAGGATCGCCGTGGGCCTGCTGCCGACGCCCGACGAGCTCGAGTTCAACCGGCGGGCGACGGCGCGGCAATGAGTGCCTATGCCGATCGTCTCGAGGCGCTCGCGGCCGACGCTGCAGATCGCTGCACGACCTGCGGCAAGTGCTTCGAGGTCTGTCCGACGGCCCGCGAGATCGGGCTGGCGGGCGGCGAGGCCACGGCCCGGGTGGGCGAACTGCTTGCCTTGACGCGCGACGGCGGCCGGGCAGCCGAGCCGCTCTCCAGGTGGCTCAATGCCTGCGACGGCAGCGCGCGCTGCAACGACGCCTGCCCCGAGCAAATCAACGTCCGCCAATGGGTCACCATCGCCAAGCTCAAGGCGCTGCAGGCCGACCGGCCGCGCGAGGAAGGCCAGGCCAACGCGGCCAATCGCTTCCGCCACATGGCCCAGGCAGTGCGGCTGCTGGCCAGCATGCAACTGCCGTCGGAGACGCTGAGCAGGATCCTGGCTCCTGCCGAGAAGCGGACGGCCGACGTGCTGTTCTATACCGGCTGCAACGTCCTGCGCACGCCGCACATCGTGCTGAACGTCATGGACATCCTCGACGCGCTCAAGCTCGACTTCGACGTGGTCGGCGGCACCGCCCATTGCTGCGGCGTCTATCAATTCCAGGAAGCCGACCTGCCGACCTACGAGCGCGTGGGTCATCGCACCTTCCAGCGCTTCGGCCAGTCGGGCGCGTCGCGGGTGCTGACCTGGTGTCCGACCTGCACCAAGAATTTCGACGAACTGGAGAAGGACGTCGAAGCGCCGTCCTTCGATCTCGGCCATGTCAGCGAATTCCTGGCGGCCAACCTCGATGCGCTGAAGGCAGCCTTCAGGACCGACCAGCCACGGCGCCGTGTCGTGATCCACGAGCATCTCGGCATCGGCGCCACCCTCGCCAGCATGCGCAGGCTGCTGGGCGCAGTGCCCAATCTCGAGCTGGTCGAGCTGCCGCAGGATTCGGGCTTCTCCTATGCCTGCGGCGGACAGGCTGCCAAGTTCAAGGAGCGCGAGGCGGCGATCCATCGCGCCCTCGCCGAAGGCGCCGTCGCGGCCGGTGCCGACACCATCGTCACAATGTACCATTCCTGCCATCGCGCGCTTGCCGGCGCCGAGGCGGTCTATCCGCTGAAGGTCGTGAACTTCACCGACGTGATCGCCGAGGCGCTGGGTCGTGGCGGCCACCCGGATTACTACCGCCTCTACAAGAAGGGTGGCGCCATGGACGAAGCCGTCGCGGCGGCCAAGAAGTTCCTGCAGAGCAATGGTGTCAGGGTCGACGAGACTTCGATCCAGTCGCTCACCGCCGACATCTTCAACGAGACGGGCCTGGCTGGCCCGCGCGATGCCTTCCGCGATGCTTTTGCCGCGCTTGCGCGCGACGGCTGATCATTTTTCCTTCACCGACAGCACGGCCCAGGCCGCGTCGGCGAAGAAGCGGACATGCTGGGCGAGGTTGCCGGTGAAGCGGCCATAGATCTTGTAGGTCGCCGCCTGCAGCACCACGCCGATCGCCGATGCGGCGGCGAGATCGGCATTGCGCCTGGGGATTTCGCCCGCCCGCATGGCCTGGGCGATCACCTCGCGGACGGTATTCACCGGATTTGGCGTGCCGTCCGGCACCTGCACCAGGAATGAATGCTGGTTGAGCAGGTGATAGGCAAACAGGGTCCAGTCGCGGTCGGCCCATTCGCAGTAGCAGCGCACGATCGCCTCGATCTTGGCACGCAGTCCCTTGAGCGGCCGCGCCGCCTCGGCCAGCGCTTCGGCGAGCGCCCGGTGATGGCGCAGGAAAATGTCGAGCGCGAGCTGCTCCTTGCTCGGGACGTAGCGGTAGATCGTCCCCTCGGCGATCGACGCCGCCATGGCGATCTCCTTGGTCGTGGTCTCGGTGACGCCGCGCGCAACGAACAGCGTCAGCGCGGCGCGCTCGACCCGCGCCTTGGTTTCCTCGGCCTTCCCCATCGTCTCAGTGTATGAGGGCGCACTCACTTGTGAAAGATGGCTCCTCCGTCCCGCGATCCCCGGCGGGGGTCGCGAGCCAGCGCCAGTCGATGATCCAGTCCTCGAGGACCTCGACCAGATCCTGGGATTCGCTCCAGAGCTCGAGCACCTCGAAGGCAGCCTTGCGGATGAACATGACGAACCACCATGAAATGAGTGTCTGCTCATATAATAAGTGAGCGATCACTCATTTTCAAGAGGCCAAGAAGATCGAGTTTGCGGCGATTTTCCCCGTGGACGGCCCCCTGGAGCGGCCCTAGGGTCGCGCTACCCAGACGATCCCTGTGGGAGAGACCGCCTTCTCGAGGCGGCGCCGAAGGAGCAACCGGCCCCGGAAACTCTCAGGCAAACGGACCGCAGGAGGATGGGTCTCTGGAAAGCGGCGCGTGCCCCCGGGCAGGCGCCCACCGACGAGGTAAGGCCGCCGGACTTTTGGCTGGCCGAATCTTTCAGGTCTCCGGACAGAGGGGGTCGCGAGCGGCGCAGCTTTTGCGTCGGGCAACGCGACTCGAACGGAGACTTTTTTGGTCGAACTCAAGCGCACACCGCTCTACGCCCTGCACAAGGAACTCGGCGCTCGCCTCGTGCCGTTCGCCGGCTACGAGATGCCTGTGCAGTATCCTGCCGGGATCCTCGCCGAGCATGCTCATACCCGCACGGCTGCAGGCCTGTTCGACGTCTCGCACATGGGCCAGGTGCGCCTGACGGCGAGGCCCGGCCAGGCGGCGAAAGGGGGGGCGGCCAGGGCGCTCGAGACTCTGGTGCCCGGCGATATTGCCGGCCTCGCACCAGGCCAGCAGCGCTACACCCAGTTCACCAACGCGGCCGGCGGCATCCTCGACGATTTGATGGTGACCAGCACCGGCGATCACCTCCTGCTGGTCGTCAATGCCGCCTGCAAGGACGCCGACCTCGCGCACCTGCAAACGCACCTGTCGTCGAGCTGCGAGGTCGAGCCGACCTTCTCGCGCGGGCTGCTGGCCTTGCAGGGGCCGCTCGCAGCGCAAGCGCTGGCCCGTCTGGCGCCCTCGGTTGCCGGCATGAGGTTCATGACCGGCGCCTTCGTCGTGGTCGACGGCGCGCGCTGCTACGTCACGCGTTCCGGCTATACCGGCAGCGACGGCTACGAGATTTCCACGCCGGGTGATCGGACCGAGGCGATTGCGCGCCAGCTGTTGGCCCAGCCCGAGGTCAAGCCGATCGGACTCGGCGCTCGAGATTCGCTCAGGCTGGAAGCGGGGCTGTGCCTGTACGGCCACGACATCGACACCACCACCACGCCGATCGAAGCCGGCCTGCTGTGGAGCATCGGCAAGGAACGGCGCCTGCAGGGAGGATTCCCCGGCGCTGCCGTGATCCAAACGCAGATCGCCGAGGGTGCGCCACGCAAGCGCGTCGGCCTGCTGCCTGATGGCAAGGCGATTGCGCGCGAAGGCGCGGAGATCGCCGTCGCCGGAAAGGTCGCGGGCAAGGTGACGTCGGGCGGATTCTCGCCGACGCTCGGCCGCGCCGTCGCCATGGGTTACGTCGACAAGGCGCAGTCGGCGAACGGCACCAAGGTCGAGCTCGTGGTGCGCGGCAAGCCGGTGCCAGCCGAGATCGTGCCCATGCCCTTCGTCAAACACGCCTACTACCGCGGATAGGAGTCCGAGATGAGCGTCAAGTACAGCAAAGACCATGAATGGATCCGCGTCGAAGGCGATGTCGGAACGATCGGCATCACCAGCTATGCCCAGGAGCAGTTGGGCGACGTGGTGTTCGTCGACGTGCCCCAGGTCGGCCGCAAGGTCGCCAAGGGCGAGTCGGTCGCGGTGGTGGAATCGGTGAAGGCCGCCTCGGACATCTATGCGCCGGCATCGGGCGAGATCGTCGAAGGCAATCAGGCGCTTTCCGACTCGCCGGGCGACGTCAATGCCGAGCCGATGGGCAAGGGCTGGTTCTTCAAGATCAGGCTTTCGGACAAGTCCGAGCTCGACGAGCTGATGGACGAGGCGGCCTACGCGGCCTTCGTGAAGAGCCTGTCGTGACGGCCGCGCGTGCGTAGAGCCAGGAGCACCTGATGCGTTACCTCCCCCTCACCGACGCCGACCGCCGCGAGATGCTGGCGAAGATCGGCGCCAAATCGATCGACGAGCTGTTCCGCGACGTGCCCCAGACGGCGCGCCTCGGCGCCGGGATCGCGGGCTTGCCCGATCACCAGGGCGAGCTCGAGGTCGAGCGCGCCTTCCAGGCCTTCGCCAACAGGAACGTGTCGCCCGCCACGGCGCCGTTCTTCATCGGCGCCGGCGCCTATCGCCACCACGTGCCGGCCACCGTCGATTACATGATCCAGCGCGGCGAGTTCCTGACCTCCTATACGCCTTATCAGCCGGAGATCACCCAGGGGACGCTGCAGTACCTCTTCGAGTTCCAGACCCAGGTCGCATTGCTCACCGGCATGGAAGTGGCCAACGCCTCGATGTACGACGGATCGACCGCCGCATCCGAAGCCGTGCTGATGGCCAACCGGGTGACCCGCCGCCACAAGGCGCTGATCTCGGGTGGTCTCCATCCGCACTATCGCGCCGTCATCCGGACCGACGCGCGCTGGGAAGGTTTCACCGCCGACTCGGCAAAGGCCGACATCGAAGGGCACGAGGAGCTGATCGCGCTCATCGACAAGGAGACGTCCTGCGTCGTGGTCCAGAACCCGAGCTTTTTCGGCCATGTGCGCGATTTCGCCAGGCTTGCCGAGGCCTGCCACGCGGCGGGCGCGCTGCTGATCGTCGTCGTCACCGAAGTGGTTTCGCTTGGACTGATCACGCCGCCGGGCGAGATGGGGGCCGACATCGTGGTCTGCGAGGGCCAGTCGATCGGCAACGGGCTGGGCTTCGGCGGCCCTTATGTCGGGCTGTTCGCCACCAGAGAGAAGTACATGCGCCAGATGCCGGGCCGGCTGTGCGGCGAGACGGTCGATGCCGACGGCAAGCGCGGTTTCGTGCTGACGCTTTCGACGCGTGAGCAGCACATCAGGCGCGAGAAGGCGACGTCCAACATCTGCACCAATGCCGGCCTCTGCGCGCTCGCCTTCACGGTCCATCTCACGCTGCTGGGCGAGACGGGCTTCAGGCGCCTGGCCGAGCTCAATCACGCCAAGGCCTCTCAGCTTGCCGACCTCGTGGCGTCGGTGCCCGGGGTGGAAATCCTCAACGACAGCTTCTTCAACGAATTTGCCGTCCGCCTGCCCAAGCCTGCCGCGCCGGTGGTCGAGGCTCTGGCCGCCCGACGCATCCTGGGCGGGCTGCCGGTATCGCGGCTGATACCGGACGATCCGTCCGTGACTGGTCTTCTGCTGCTCGCAGCGACGGAGACCGCGACCGAGGCGGGCATGGCGCCGCTGGTCGCCGGCCTCAAGGAGGTGCTGTGATGGTCCAGTCGCTCGACCGTTCGCAGGGCCGCTCCGGCGGCATTTCGGCCGCGGCTTCCGATGCGCCGACCTTTACCGGCAACAGGGCGCTGCAGATCGAGGAGCCGCTGATCTTCGAACTGGGCCAGGCCGGCCGCTGCGCCGTCGACCTGCCGGAGCCGTCCAAGTGCAAGGACCGCCTCAATGGCCTGCGCCGCACCGGCGAGATCGGCCTGCCGGGGCTGAGCGAGCCGCAGGTGGTGCAGCACTACACGCGGCTCAGCCAGAAGAACTACGCGATCGACATGGGCGTTTACCCGCTGGGCTCGTGCACCATGAAGCACAATCCACGACTCAACGAGAAGGTGGCGCGACTCGGCGGCATCGGCGACCTCCATCCGCTGCAACCGGTCTCCACCGTGCAGGGCGCGCTCGAGCTGATCGACCAGCTGGCGCACTGGCTGAAGACGCTGACCGGCATGCCGGCCGTCGCCATGTCGCCTGCCGCCGGCGCCCACGGCGAGATGTGCGGCATGATGACGATTGCCGCCGCCCTCGAAGCGCGCGGCGAGCGTGCCCGGCGCAAGACCGTGCTGGCGCCGGAGTCGGCGCACGGCACCAATCCGGCGACGGCCGCCTCGCTCGGCTTCACCGTGAAGCCGATCCCGGCCAATGAGCGGGGACGCGTCGATCTCGCGGCGCTGAAGGCCGCCCTGGGTCCGGACGTGGCCGCGATCATGCTGACCAATCCCAACACCTGCGGGCTGTTCGAGACCGAGATCATCGAGATTTCCCGTGCGGTGCACGAGGCTGGTGCCTATTTCTACTGCGATGGCGCCAACTTCAACGCCATCGTCGGTCGCGTCCGGCCGGGTGATCTCGGCATCGACTGCATGCACATCAATCTGCACAAGACCTTCTCCACGCCGCATGGCGGCGGCGGGCCGGGGGCGGGGCCCGTGGTGCTCTCGGCGGCGCTGGCGCCGCATGCGCCTTTTCCCTGGGTCGTGAAGCAGGGCGACACCTGGACCGTCGCCGAGGATGGCGCCAGAGTCGATGGCACGCCGATCGGACGGCTGAAGGCCTTCCATGGCCAGATGGGCATGTTCACGCGCGCGCTCGCCTACATCATGAGCCATGGCGCGGACGGGCTGAAGCAGGCGTCCGAGGACGCCGTTCTGTCGGCCAATTACGTCATGGCCTCGCTCGAGGATGTCATGAGTCCGGCGTTCGAGGGCCCGTGCATGCACGAGGCATTGTTCGATGACGGCTTCCTCAAGGATAGCGGCGTGAGCACGCTGGACTTTGCCAAGGCGATGATCGACGAGGGCTATCATCCCATGACCATGTACTTCCCGCTGGTCGTGCATGGCGCGCTGCTGATCGAGCCGACCGAGAGCCAGGCCAAGGAGGATCTCGACCTGTTCATCGGCGCGCTGCGCTCGCTCGCCGAGCGGGCGAAAAGCGGCAAGGAGGCGGAGGCCTTCAAGGCCGCCCCGCGCTTCGCGCCGCGGCGGCGTCTCGACGAGACGCTGGCCGCCCGCAAGCCCGTGCTACGCTGGCGGCCATCGAACGGCTTCAAGCAGGCGGCGGAGTAGTCATGGATGCCATCGCTACACTGGTTGCGGTTTTCGCGGTGTTCATTCCTGCGCTGATCCTGCCCGGTCCCGATTTCGTCGGCGTCGTGCGCTCCTCGCTGACACGCGGCACGGCGGCCGGTCTGCTGACGACGCTCGGCGTCACCATCGGCCTCGGCATGTATGCCACGCTCAGCCTGCTCGGCCTGTCGGCGGTGCTGGTCAAGTACCAATGGCTCACCTGGGCCGTGCGCGTGCTGGGTGGGGCGTACCTGGTCTATCTCGGCATCAAGCTGCTGCGCGCCAAGCCCGCCACCCTGGATGACGCCGCCACACAGGGTCCCTTGCGGGGCAACCCGTTCCTGTTCGGGTTCTTCGTCACGCTGACCAACCCGAAGGCAGTCGTGCTGTTCACGAGCGTGTTCGCCACGGCGGTGACGGCGAACACACCGCACTGGCTGATGGTCCTGATGATCGCGATTACCATGGCGAGCGCGCTGATCTGGTATTCGATCGTCTCGCTCTTCATGTCGTCGGGGCCGGTGATGCGCCGTTTCCAGAACGCACGGCACTGGATCGAGCGTGTCGCCGGCGTGTCGTTCGTGCTGATCGGCGGACGCATCATCGCCGACGCACGCAATCCCGTCTCGCCTTAGAGCATCCGATTCGCTTGCACAGGAGATGGTGTTTCAAAGGGCATGATGGGTTCGGCTGAATCCAGCCGAACCCATCTTGCTCTGGCGCCGGGCGCATCACCCTGGGCAGATCACCGTCGTCTGGAAGGGCTGCGCGTGCGCCGCGGCGTGGGCGACTGCCTCGTTGGCATGGTCGAGGTCGAACGTGGTGACGGAGAATTCCTCGAGTTTCACCAGGCCGGCGTGAACCATCGCCGCCATGCGGGTCACTGCCGCGGGCGGATACATCCATTGGCCGCGCAGCGTGATGTTGTTGCGCATCAGCCAGGCGTAGGGCACGCCAAGATCGTCGCCGCCCTGCATGCCGACGCCGCCCATCAGCACCACCCGGCCGTAGGGCCGCACGGCGAGGAGCGCGGCCCGCACCTGGCGCGACGTCGCCGCCGGGGGCAGCAGGTCGAGGACGACGTCGATCGGCCCGGGCGCGGCCTTGAGGATGTTCCGCCGATCCTCGTCTTCGCTGCCCCGCATCTGCACCGAGCGCACTCGCGGTCCGAGACGGCGTTCGAGCTCCGCCAGCACCTGCGCGTTGCGGCCGGTCGCGATCACCGACGTGGCGCCCATCGCCAGGGCGACGGCGACGCCCGCGCTGCCGAACGCGCCGGTGGCGCCGTTGACCAGGACGGTCTCGCCCGCCGCCAGGCCGACCGCCAGCAGGCCGCCATAGGGCACCAGCAGGGTGCCCATGCAGCTCCAGCGCGGCGCATCGGCGGCGTCGATGACACCGATACGGAGGGCATTCTCGGTCGGCAGGCGCAGGCGTTCGGCCCAAGCGCCGTCGTGGAAGTAGCCGTGCAGGCGGCGGCCCCCGTCACCAGCCGCAGTCAGGCCCTGCAACAGGATGTCGGGTGCCTGCGCATCGTCGCGCGAGCGCACGGTCGGGTCGCAGAATACCCAGTCGCCGACCGCGAGATGGGTGGCGTCCGGACCGATGCTTCGCACGCGGCCGACCCCGCCCGGTCCGAAGATCACCGGCGGGTCGAGCAGGTACTTGCGGGCGCCGCTCAGTACCTCGCCGGCATAGGCCAGCACCTTGCTGGCGGCGACGTCGACGATGACTTCGCCGGTGCCCAGCGTCGGATCGGGCACGGTCTGGATGGTGAGGGGCGAGCCGAAGGCCTTCAGGACAGCAGCTTTCATGGGGATCTCCTGGGTTGGAGGCCAATATCGCGGCTCTGGGCGGCGTCATTCAGGCCTGGTATTATCCTGGGATGGAGACACCCAGCCACAGCGAACTCGGCGACTTCCTGCGTTCCCGCCGCGAGCGGCTCAGCCCCAGGACGGTCGGCTTGCCGAACGGCCGCCGACGCCGCACGCCGGGTCTGCGGCGCGAGGAAGTGGCGGAACTGGCCGGTATCGGCGTCGACTGGTACGTCCGGCTGGAGCAGGGCCGCTCGGTCAGCCCTTCGGTCACCACCGTCGATGCGCTGGCCCGGGCGCTCCGTCTCAGCAAGGCCGAGCACGGCCATCTGCGTGCCCTGACCCGGCAGGGCGACCGGCGGGCTTTCGTCCGCGAGAGCGTGCCAGGGCCGCTTCGAAGAATGGTCGAGAGGCTGAACCAGCCGGCCTATATCACCGGCCGGCGCTGGGACGTGCTGGCCTGGAACCAGGCGGCGGAGGAGATCTTCGCCTTCGGCCGTTTGCCCGAGCCGGAGCGCAATATCCTGCTCCTGGTCTTCACGCGACCGGCATCACGGCGCCAATTCGGTGCGGCCTGGGCAGAGGAGGCCCGACGGATCCTGGCCCAGTTCCGGACCACGCACGATCTGTGGGCCGACGATCCGGCGTTCCGCGACCTGCTGCATCGGCTGCGTGCGGGCAGCCCGGAGTTCGTGGAATGGTGGGGTCGGCACGATATCCGCCCGTCGGCGGCCGGCGTGAAGCGCCTCAAGCATCCTCAAAAGGGCTGGCTCGCCTTCGAGCATGCGAGCTTCCAGGCCAACGACGACCCGGCGCTGAAGCTCATCGTCTACACGCCGGTCAGTGCGGCGGCATCGGAATAAACACGGGCGGCGGACCGGACATGCGCGAACGGGCCTTGATCGCTTCGTCATTGGCGCCTTGCGGCTTCAGGTAGACGTAGAAGGGCGTGCGGCGCTCGACGATATCCTTGCCGGGCTGCGCGCTTTGACTGACCAGCATGTCGGACTGAATGCGCACATGCATGTAGCCCGGGATCAGCTCGGCCCAGTTCGCGACCTCGGGCGTGAAGAGAACGTCATAGGAGTATCCGTCGACGACACTCACGACACCCCAGTTCACGCCTGCGGCGGGCCGCGACGGAACCTGCTGCCAGGTGATGCCCGATTGCACGTAGACGCTGACCGCATTCAGCATCACGTGGAGAGGGCCCTTCGGCCCGACGTTCTGAAGAAACAACGTCGCTCGATACGACTTGCCGTCCGGCTCGTAGGCGATCTGCTTCAGCTCGACGTAGAGCGAGCGCATGGCGGCATTCTCGAGCAGCAGCCGTTCCTGGCGCGCCTGTTTCAAGGAGCGCGCTTGATACCAGCCGACGCCGGCGTCCAGTGCGAAGACCGCGAGCAACCCGGCCACGATGCCGATGAATGCCGGCGAGCGCCAGAAATCCAGGCGGCGACCCAGCTTGATGGCGACGCCCGGCGCCGGTGCCGTCGTCTGGCGCGGCGCGGCGGCGCGCAGCTCATCCAGCAATTCGCGCGGCTTGTCGCCCGGCGACCCCGCGCCCGTCCGGCGTTTGAGCAGCCGCAGCTCCGACTGAGTTGCGGCAAGCTGGCGTCGCAGTGCCGCGATCAACGCATCCTTTTCTGCCGGCAGCTTCGCCGGATCGGTCGGCGGCGTGTTCATCCGACGATCGCGCCGTTGGCGATATGAATGATCTGTTCCGCCTGCTCCGCCAGCGCAAGGTTGTGAGTGACCAGGACCAGCGTGGCGCCGCGTTCGCGATTGACGGCCATCAGCTCGTCCATGATCTCGATCTCGGTCTGCTCATCGAGGTCGGAGGTCGGTTCGTCGGCGAGGATCAACACCGGATCGTTGATCAGGGCGCGGGCGATGACGGCGCGGCGCTGCTCGCCGGCGGAAACTTCCGATGGATAGGCATCGACCCGACCGCCGAGGCCCATCTGGGCCAGCAGGTCCGAGGCGCGGGCATAGGCATCGCCGGCGGCCCGGTCGCGGGCGAGCATCGCGGGCAGGGCGACATTGTCGATGAGCCGCAGCGTCGGCAGCAGGCTTGCGAACTGGAAAACGTAGCCGATCCGGCGGTTGCGAAAGGCGGCCAGCGCATTCTCCGGCAGTCCCCAGATATCGACGCCATCGACCACCGCGTGGCCCTGCGATGGCCGGCTGAGGCCGCCCATCATGGCGATCAACGAGGACTTGCCCGACCCTGACCGGCCGATGATCGCAGCGAAGCGGCCGGTCGCCACCTCGAGGTCGATGCCGGCGACCGCGGCGACGCTGCCGCGCTCCGTGAGATAGTCCTTTCGCAGGCCATGGCACGAGAGCATCGCTCAACCCTCGCCGCGCACGAGATCGTACGGGTCCCGCCGACTGGCGCGCCAGGTCGGATAGAACGCGCCCGCCGCGCCGATGACGCAGGCGAGCATGACGGCGGCGACGGCGACGGCAACGGTGCGTGGTGTGTCGAGCCAGATGAAGGGCACGCCGATATGCTCGAGATAGTAGACCAGCGAGTGTTCGTAGACGCGCATCGCCAGGGTACCCAGCACCACGCCGATGACGCCGCCGATTCCGGTGGCGATCACCGCCTCGATGATCATCATGCCGACGACCTGGGAACGCCGTGCGCCGATCGCCTTCAGGAGGCCGAGTTCGGAGCGGCGTTCGGTGACGATCGCGGAGAACAGCACGCTGACCATGAGGGCCGTGCTCGCGAACATCAGCACCATGAGGGCAAGGATCCCATCGAGCAGCGCCGCAAGTCCCTGGCGGATGCCGCTCATCGTCGAATCGCCGGTGACGACCTTGACCCCCTTCAGTGTCGAGAGGATCGCGAAGCGGGCCTGCAGCGGCGTTGCCGCCGGGGCGAGTTCGACGAGGAAGCCGCTCACCTTGTCCTGTTTCAAGGCGACGGGCGCCCCCGCGTGCCCATCCAGGGATCCGGCCAGCGCCGCGAGGGTGTCGAACGTCATGAAGACGCCGCGCTCATGCGTGCCGACTCCGGTGCGTCCCAACCGGCCGTAGACGACATGCGGCTTGCCGAAGATCAGGAGTTGGGAGCCGAGCGGGGTCTCCCGCCCGGCGCCCAGGATGACGTCGCCCGGCTGCATGTCGCGGTTGATCTTTTCAACCAGCCAGGGCCGGATCGTGAAATCGAGCCTCGGATCGAAACCGATCAGATCGACCGAGTCGTGATGGTCGCCGATCCCCGAATGCTCGACCCGAACGATCTTCTGGGGTGCCGCCCGTCCCACGCTTGCCAGGCCCGCTTTTGCGAAGATGTCGGCATCGAGCGCGAGATCGCTCGGTTCGACCACGAGCAGCGCCGCGGTGATGTTGGTGAGCGCGCCCTCCGGCACCACCATCATGTCCGCGCCCATCCGGGTCAGGCCCGTGGCCATGCTGTCGTCGATGCTGCGCATAAGGGTCGCGCCGGTGAAGACCCCGCCGGTGGCAACCGCGACGGCGGCGATCAGCAGGAAGCTGCGGGCTTTGCGCCGCCCGAGATTCTGCAGGGCCAGGCTGGCGAGCAGCCAGCGCAGGCCGCGGCGATCAGCGGCCATGTCCTCCGGACCGCATCACAGCGTGCATGATCGCGTATGCTTCATGTGCTCGAGCTTGGTCGGGATGATCACGCAGTCGTGGTGGCCGCCGTTGCTCGGCAGGATGCCGATCAACGTGTCCGTCGACGTGTCGATGACGGCGATGCCGCTCGACTGCCGCTGAAAGCCGCTGAACGGCGTCAGCACGTACTTGCCGTCGTAGGTAATCGCGGGCGTCTGCAGGTCCGGGCCGATGCCCTGGATTTCCTTCAGGATCGTCCAGGTCTTGGTGTCGACCACCATGATGCCGCTGAACGCGGGCGACGGATGCAGGATGGACAGGTAGAGCTTGGAGGCGTCCATCGAGAAGACCATGTGGAAGGGATTGGGGTACTTGCCGCGCCACAGCGGGTCCTCGACATGGGCCACCTTGCGCCACTTCGTCGGGTCGGGATCGCTGCAGCTGAAGATCGAGCAGTTGTTTTCCCTGAGGTTGTTCATCATCACCAGGAACCTGCCGTCGGGTGAGAAGCCGATCTCGTGGCCCGGCGAGTGGATCTTGTCGAACACCACCTTCCAGGTGTCCTTGTCGACCTGCTCGACCGGATACTGGTCCTGCGAGTCCTTGTTGAACTGCAGGAACGCGACCGGATCGAAGTTCTTCTCCGGGTCGAGAATGCAGATGCCGCCGCACAGGCGCACCACGGTCGCGGCCCAGCGGCCTTCGGGATGCCAGATCGTGCCGTCGGCGCCGGTCAGCGACAGCGGCGCTGCACCCGGCAGCGAGCCTTCCTCGACGAAAAGCTCGCCCATCGGCACCATTTCCCAGTCGATCTTGTTGCCCTTGGTGCCCCGGTAGTCGTAAAGGCCGGTCGTCTTGTCGGGATGGATCTTGCTGATGGTAAGCGTGCCGCCCTTGATCCAGGCATCGCGCAGGTCGGCGACGTTCGGCGCCCAGTCGAATTTCAGGGCCGCCTTCACTTTCGACGTGGTTCGGTCGAAGCAGGCGGCGATGTCCTTCTGCCCATCGGTGACGAAATAGGACTGTGCGTCCTTCGGATTGACCGTCACGTGCACGCCAAGGCCGAGGCCGGTGCTTTCCGAGACATTCTCAACCAGTTGCATCTGCGTGCCGTCGTAGCGCACGCGATAGATGTTGGTACCGGGCTCCGGCTCCTCGATGGCGGTGGGAATGCCGTAGATCAGTGAGTTCTTGCCGCCCTGCGTGCTGTTGACGAATTCGAATCCATTGTACGGATCGGAACTCGGGAACGCGCAAAGATGATGGCTGATGGGGCTGTAGTCGCCGTAGTTCCAGTACCAGATCGACGCCAGCACCCGGTTCGAGTTGAGATCGATGGCGTAGGTGCCGCCGCCCATCTTGGTCGGCAACAGCGCCACCCATTTGCCCAGGCTCTGGCCGCGCAAATCGGCTGCGTTGTCGGTGACTTCGCGGACGATGGGGTGCCGCTGCGGTTCGGTGGAGGTCGTATTGGCCTGGCGAACGCCATTGTCCGAGGCGGAGTCGCCGCCCAACATGTTGTAGCCGACCAGACCGGCTTCGGCGACGACGGCCGTTCCGGCCGCAGCGCCAAGGAGCGTCCGACGGCTGAACCGACGACGCCGCTCCGTTGTCGGCGCGAGCGCTCTGATCCTTCTGGCGTCGGCTTCCTTCTTCGCGAGCAGGTAGGCCTGGAAGTCCTCGCGATCCCTTTCGGCGACTTCGTCGCGCCGTCTGATGAACGCCTCGACCGGGCTCCGGTGCGGCGGAAGATCCGTCGGCTCTGCCACGAGCTTGGCTTTGAGCGCGTCGCGCGCCGCCTGCCTGGACTTCGATTTGTTCGATCGCTTACCCATGCGAAGTCCCCCTTGTCGTGGCTTCGCGATATTAGAGGGGGCCGCGTTCGGCGAATCAAGTTCGGTGGATACTCGCGAATCGTCGAAACGCTTTGTGGACCGGCGACCCCGACGCATGCTCAACTTTGCAAATGGACTATGCGGTCATCATCAGCGCGATTGTCCTTGGCCTTTCCGTGCTGGCGACGGCAGCCAAGTTTCTCGACTGGTTCCTCCATTCGGACCCCAAGACCATGGTGCGGACCATGCGCTGGATGGTCGTGCTTCTGGTCATAGTCGCCGTTCCGCTGCTCATCATGATGATCGTCCGCGAGCAGTGGGTCGGCGCGATGCTGCTGGGTGCTGCCGCTCTCGTCGTTCCGACATTCCTGAAATGGCGTACTGTGCTGGCGCCGCTGCGCGCCGCGTTCGGCCAGATTCGACCGAAGGCGCGTCGGTTCGAGATGCCGCCTGTCTGGCAGGACGACAGGGACATCGATCCCGACACGGTGCATCGCGCGGCCACCATCCTCGAAGCCTACGTGAGCCGAGGTGGGCGCCGGGCGCCGACGGAGCTGCAAGGGTTGGACGACGCTATCGGAGGCAATGCGGGCTTGACGGCGAAAGAGGCGCTCGACGTGCTGGGTCTGCCTGACGGCGCGGACGTTGCCGCCGTGCATGCCGCGCACCGCCGGCTGATGCGGATGGTCGACCCCGATACGGGCGGTTCCCCCTACCTGGCGGCGAGGGTCGACGAGGCGCGCGACCTGCTGATCGACGCGCTGCGTCGCCGCGGGCGGCCGACCGCCGTCGGCATGGCTATGCCCAAGCGGCTGCCGACACGCTAGTTTTTCGCGATCGGGCGAAATCGGATTTCAAGGCAGGATCACAGCCATGCGCATTTTCACATCGTTGCCCCAGCAGAACCTGAGCAGGGTTCCCGCCGCCGCCCAGGCGATCGAGGCGGCTGGTTACACCGGCGTCACCACGCAGGAAAACAAGCACGACCCGTTCCTGGCGCTGGCTGTCGCGGGCGCGGCGACCAAGCGCATCGAGCTGCACACCAGCGTGGCGATCGCTTTCGCGCGCTCGCCCATGACCTGTGCCAATGTCGGATGGGACCTCGCGGCCTCCACCGGCGGGCGCTTTACGCTTGGCCTCGGCAGCCAGGTTCGCGCGCACAACGAGCGCCGCTTCTCCGTGCCGTGGTCGCCGCCGGCGCCGCGCATGCGCGAATACGTCCAGGCGATCCGCGCAATCTGGGCGGCGTGGAAAGGCGGCGGCAAGCTCAACTACGAAGGCAAGCACTACAGGTTCACCCTGATGACGCCCAACTTCACGCCGGAACCTTATGATGGCCCGACCCCTCGCATCGGGATGGCGGCTGTCGGTCCGCTGACGCTGAAGGTGGCGGCCGAGGAGGCCGACAGCGTCAAGCTTCATTCCTTCTGCACGCGCAAGTACCTCGAGGAGAACACGCTGCCGATCATCGAGGCCGGGCTCGCCACGTCGGGCCGCAAGCGTCAGGATTTCGAGATCACCGGCGGAGGCTTCATCGTCACCGGCAAGGACGACGCTGAAGTGGCCAAGCTGTTCGACTGGGTACGCTACCGCGTGGCGTTCTACGGCTCGACGCAGGCGTACTGGCCGGTGTTCGAGGCGCACGGCCTGGGCGACCTCGGCCGCAAGCTCAACGCCATGACCCGGGCGGGCCAGTGGACCGAGATGGCGAAGGAAGTGTCGGACGACGTTGTCCTTCTCTTCGCGGCGGTCGGCCGTTTCGACCAGATCGCCAAGGCGATCGAGCAGCGATTCGGAGGGCTGGTGGATGCGGTGAGTTCGGCCTCCAACGCCGCGCGGCCGTCCGACCTGCCGGCTGACCTGATTCAGGACATCATCCGCATTCCCACGCCCTATCGGGCCCATTAGAGAAACGAATCATGACGCCGACCGTCTCGTGGCTGCCGTGGGCGCTCGCCTCGGCGGCCTTCGCCGCTCTCACGGCGATCTTCGGCAAGGTCGGCGTCGCCAGCATCAACGCCGATCTCGGAACTCTGATCCGTACGGTCGTGATCTTGGCGGTGCTTGCCGGCGTCGTGACGGCGACAGGTCAATGGCAGGGGCCGGAGGCGATTCCGGGCCGGACCTGGCTGTTCCTGGTTCTGTCGGGCCTCGCGACCGGCGCGTCGTGGCTTTGCTATTTCCGCGCGCTGAAGATCGGCGATGCCGGCCGCGTGGCGCCGATCGACAAGCTGAGCGTCGTCCTGGTCGCGCTGTTCGGCGTCGTCTTCCTGGGCGAGCGTCTGAGCGGGCTCAACTGGCTGGGTGTCGCCCTGATCGCACTGGGCGCGCTTCTGGTGGCTGCCAGGGCATAGTGGAAACTCGCTTCCTGCAACTCATGGCATGGAAGAAAAAGCCCCCGCCTTGCGGCGAGGGCCCCAGGTAGCCCGCGATTGCTTTTGTGCGGGCGATTGGAAACCGAAAGATCAGTGCAGGCGTCGCGGCAGCTCGGCGATCGCCTGGTCGACCAGGCTCCCGGCGTTGCCGGAGCCGACCTGCTCGCGGAGCAGCGCGCGAGTGGCGGCGAGCGCCACGTCGACCGCTGTGTCGCGAACGTCCTTGGTCGCGGCGGCCTCGGCCTGGGCGATGCGGTCCTTGGCCTGCTGCTGGCGCAGCGCAACCACGGTCTCGAGGTGCTGGGCGGCACGCGCCTGCATGCGCTGCACTTCCTCGCGGGCCTGCGCCAGGATCGCCTGGGCCTCGGCAGTGGCCTGAGCCAAGGTGCGCTCGGCGTCGGCCTTGGCCTTCAGCGCGTCGGCGCGAAGGCGCTCGGCGTCGGAGATCGATTTGGCGATCGATTCGGATCGCTTGTCGAGACCGCTCTTGATGCCTCCCCAGATCTTGCGACCGGCAAGGGCGACGAAAATCAGGAAAGCAATGCCGACCCAGAAGGTCGGATCGGAAAAGATGCCGCCGTGGCCGGCGTCATGACTGCCCTCGGCCGCCCAAGCGGTGCCAATGCCGAACATCAGCCGCTCCTCTTCATCGCCGAGGCGACCTTGGCATTGAGCGTGCCGGCATCGGCCGGCTGGCCGACGAGCCTGGCATAGGCGCTCTGCGCCACCTCAATGGCCATCTGCTCGAGCCCGCTCAGCGCATTGGCTCGCTGCTCGCCGATGTGCTTTTCCGCCTCGGCGATCTGCGCACCGATCCGCTCGTTGAGCTGGGTCAGGCGGGCCGTGGCGGCGGCGGCATCGGCCTCCTCGCGCTCACGGGTCAGCCCGCGCGCGCCCTCGCGGGCGGAGACGAGCTTCTGGTTATAGGCCTCGATGGCCGCACGCGCGTCCTCGTTGGCTTTCTCGGCCGCCGCGAGGTCGCCTGAGATCTTGGCATCGCGGGCCTGCAACGTGGCGGCGATGCGCGGCACGGCGATCGACGACATCAACAGGTAAAAGACGGCGAACAGGATCGCCAGCCACACGAGCTGGGGAAGCATGTCCTCCGGAACGAGCTGCGGCATGCTGCCGGCGGCGAATGCGCCGCCGGGCAACAAGATCGCGGCTGCAAATGCGAACGCCTTTGCCGCCGGACGCATGTCGAGGTGAACCCGCAAGTGCTAGAGCACGAACAGGAGCAGCAGCGCCACGACCAGGCCGAACAGGCCGGTCGCTTCGGCGAGCGCGAAGCCCAGGATCACGTTGGCGAACACGCGCGGCGCCTGCTCGGGATTGCGGAACGAGCCGGAGATGTAGGCGGCGAAGATGTTGCCGATGCCGACGCCGGCGCCCGCCAGGGCGATACTGGCGAGGCCTGCACCGATCATTTTTGCTGCTGCGGGATCCATATTCAGTCCTTCTCTAGGTTGGATGGGTTGATGGCTGAAGGCTTCGATGCGCTCAGTGATGCAGATGGAGCGCGTCGTTGAGATAGAGGCAGGTCAGGATGGCGAAGACATAGGCCTGCAGGCAGGCGACCAGCACCTCGAGCGCGAAGAAGGCCGAGGTGAAGATCAGTGGCAGCCAGCCGAACAGGAGGCCCATCATGATGACGAAGCCTGCGAATACCTTGAGCATGATATGGCCGGCCAGCATGTTGGCGAACAAGCGGACCGAGAGCGTCAGTGGCCGGATCAGGTAGGAAATGACCTCGATGGGCACCAGGATCGGCATCAGCCAGAGCGGCACGCCCTTGGGCGCGAAGAACGAGAAAAAGTGCACGCCGTGCTTGATGAAGGCGATGATGGTCACGCCGATGAATACGAAGGCGGCCATGGCAAAGGTGACGATGATGTGGCTGGTCGGCGTGAAGGAATAGGGGATCAGGCCGAGCGCGTTGCAGCCCAGCACGAAGAGGAACAGGGTGAGGACGAAGGGGAAATACTTCTTTCCGCCCTCGCCGACATTGTCGCTCACCATCTTGGCAATGAACTCGTAGCCGGTCTCGGCGACACCCTGCAGGCGCCCCGGGACCAGCGCCTGGCGTCGAATGCCATAGACGAAGATGAAGGCCATCAGCGCGATGGCGAGGGTCATCCACAGAGCGGCGTTGGTGTAGGAGACATCGAGCCCGCCAAGATGCAGCGGGATCAACCGCTCGATCTTGAACTGCTCCATCGGATTGTGCATCGCGCCCCAGACTCCCGCCTTAACTCGCCCCGACTACTTTTCCCGGCCGCTCTCGGCGTCCTTCGCATACGTCCTGATCGCCCGCCATGCGTTGCTCATGCCGCCGGCAAAACCAAGGACGGTCATGGCCACCAGCATGTAGGGTCGAGATCCCCACCAGCGGTCGAGCCAATAACCGAGAAATCCCCCGACCAAAAGGCCCGCGATCATATCCACCAACACGCGATAGGCAACGTTGGTCTGGCGCTGCGACATTCCGCTGCCCTGGCTCGGTTTTGCCGCCGTGCCTCGTGCCGCCTTCAGTCGCGCGTCCAGCTCGTCGATCCGTCGTCGATCGCCGTCGGGATCATGGTCCTTTCCGGCATTCCGAGAGGGATTGTCCATCTGCCTACGCGCCCGGACGACGAGGTTCTTCGCCCCGCCGCCCGATGGCGGGCGGATGTCTAGGGGCTGGGCTGGACCCTGTCAAGGAACCGATTCCCGTTGCCGCTCAAGCGGTTAGTGGCTTGAAAACCGAGAAGTTGGCGTCACCGTCACGCTTCACCTGAGGCACCAGATCGACCTCCCATTCGAGGTACTGGCGCATCGCCGCTTCGACGTCCTGCTTGAAGTCGTAGGGCCGATACCAGACGTCGGTCGGCGGATCGGCCATGCGCGTGTGGCCCGACTCCAGGGCGAGCCCCGCGTCGCGCCAGGCCTTCATGCCGCCGGCCAGGATGGCGACCGGCACGGCCCCTGCCGCTTGGCTCGCCTCGGTCGCCGCGAGCGCCGCGATCTCGCCATCGGGCGACACCAGCACGATGCGCGCGACACCGGACTGCTTGGCCAGCATTTCGGGAATAGTCCTGGCCAGGCCAGCACGCACGGCGAACCAGGCGCCCGGCACGTGGCCATCGCGATATCGCAGGCTGGTGTCGAGATCGATCACCAGGCTCGAGCCCAGCGACTTGTCGAGCTCGCCGGCCGTCACCTGAGGCGCCGCCGGAACTGCAAAGCCGGCGGGGAATCGCGGCTCGGCCTCGGTGGTGAGCTCTCCGGCAGCCGGCTTGTGGTCGAGCACGTAGGTGTTCGCCCACTTCATCTGCAGCAGCCAGTGCGCCGTCATGGTGGCGCGCACGCCGTCATTGTCGTGCAGCACGATGGTGGCGCCGCGCGCCCCGACATATTGGTCGGTCGCCTGGACGAGCTGGCCGCCCGCGGCATGGCGGAAGCCCTTGAGGTGACCTTGTGCGTATTCGGCGGGATCGCGCACATCGAGCCGGTGGATCGCGCCGCCCTTCGCCTCGAGCGCGCGCAGGCCCGCCATGTCGATTTTCCTGATCGCCATGCGCCTGGCGATGTTGGCCGCCGCGCTCTGGGCGAACTTCGCGGCTTCCGGCCCCTGCGGGCCAAACGACTTCGTTTCGCCGCGCGCCACTTTCAGGCCCGCGAGGTGCCAGCCCATGGTGCCGTTCTTCAGCGCCATCACCTTGTTGGGCAGGCCGGCGTTGATCAGCGACTGCGCGCCGATGATGGAGCGCGTGCGGCCCGCGCAATTCACCACCACGAGCGTCTTGGGATCGGGCGCGAAGTCCTTCACGCGGTAGACCAGCTCGGCGCCCGGGCAGTCGATGCCGCCGGGGATCGACATGTTGTTGAATTCCGGCATCGGCCGGGAATCGAGGATCACCATGTCGGCCTTGGAATCGATCAGCTTCTGGACGTCGGCGGCGTCGATGCGCGGCGTGTCGTTGTCGTGCTCGACGACCTCGCCGAACGCCTTCGAGGGGACATTGACGCCGGTGAACACCTCGTACCCTGCCTCGCGCCACGCCTTCAGGCCGCCGTTCATGACCGCGAGGTTGGTGTAGCCCATTTGCGAGAGCCGGGCGGCGGCGCGGTTGGCGCGGCCCGCCCATTGCGGATCCTCGCCGGGTTCGCCGCTGTCCATCAGCACGATGCGGGTTGCGGGATCGGGCAGCAGGGCGAAGGCCCGCGGCTCGAGCCGCGACAGCGGCAAGGGCGTGGCGAACAGCGGATGGCCCTTGATCGAGAACTCGCCTTCCTCGCGCACGTCGAAGAAGGCGAAGACCTCGCCCGACTTCAGCATCGCCTTGACCTGCTGCACGCCGAGCAGCGGCGTCAGGATCTTGGCGCGTGCCATGAAGCGCTTGGCTGCACCGGTTGCCATGTCGACGCTGACGCGGTCGGGCAGGTGCTCGAGGCTCAGCCCGTAGAAATGCAGGTGAAGCGCAGTGCCCGAGCCGGCGGGTGTCTCGATGTGATGGAAGTCGTCCGGCAGGTAGGCGATGAAGTCTCCATTCCGGAGCGTCTTTTCCTTGGCGGCGTTCTCGCGCAGCTGGGCGAAGTCGGCGCGCGCCCCGTTGTCGAGACGGTCGTAGACCACATTGCGCTCGGCGCCATGGACGCCGGCAATCACCGCCCAGGTCGTGTGATTGTGCGGCGGCACCTTCTTGCCGGGCCCGCCGGCCGAGGCATAGAGCGCAAATCGATGGTCGGGGTCCTCGCTCAGGCGGTAGATGCCGCCGTCGGATCCGAGCGGGAACTCGTCCTGCGGGAAGAGGTCGGCGCGCCGCGCCAACCCCGCGAGCAAACCGCCGATCTTGTCGAGACTGACGGTGGTGACGCCGGCCTTCTCGATTTCGCGGGCCTGATCGACAAGATGCCGAACGGCGCGCGCGCGTTCCTGATCCACACTCGGGTGCGAGGTCATTGGGGTCCTCCGTATGGCTCAGTATAGCCCCGCGCTCTTCTCGGCACAGGACAAGTCGAACACGATGCCCCTTAGGTCGAGGCGCCTTGGACGGCGCCTTTCCGAGCGGGTGGAACCGCCCTGCGGTTTCACTTGCCCGGAAGCTGCGCTAGGCTCGGATCATGAAACAGATCGTGCGTGTGGTCATGGTGGGGGCCCTGGCCACGTTCGTCGCTTCTTCCCAGGCCCAGACCCAGACCAAGCCGCCGCCCAAGCCGGCTGCAGCCGCGCCGGTGGCCCGTGCCGCGCCGCGCCCGCTGGTCCGCCATCCGGTGTTCGTGCCGGCACCGCCGGTCATCGAGCTCGACGAGATGGCGGTCGTGCCCGATCTGCCGACCGTGCTGAGCGCCGAGGATCGCGACCGCTATCGCCGCATCTTCCAGGCCCAGGCCGCCAACCAGTGGGCCCAGGCCGATGCCGAGATCGGACAGCTCGGGGACAAGACGCTGATGGGCTATGTCGGCGCGCAACGGATGTTGGCCACGGGCTATCCGGCGCGCTACGACCAGCTCGCGGCCTGGCTGCAGGATTACAACGATCATCCCGATGCGCCGGCGATCTACCGGCTGGCGGTCGCCCGCCGCACGCCCGGCGGCGCCGAGCTGACGCCGGCGAGTTTCGTCAGCAACGCCCCGCTTTCGCCGAGCTTCGCGGCCGCCCGCACCGTGACCGGCGCCGACGCCGCTCGCGCCGCCGAACTGCGGGCCCGCCTGCAGCAGATGGCCGATGACGGCGGCTACAACGCCGCCTTCGCGCTGCTCGACCGCAAGTCGACGGCCGATCTTCTGGGGCCGCAGGAGGTCGAGCTGTGGCGCGGCCGCATCCGCACCCGCGCGCTCGAGGCCGATTCGCAGCGCAGCATGCAGGTGCCGGTCGATATCAGCATGCCGCCCGACGCCAACTGGAATGCCGCTCTCTCTGCCTTCGTGGCGGGCAACATGGCCGAGGCGGCGCGCCGCTTCGAGCTGGTGGCCGACGCGGCTCCCGACCAGGCGTCGTCCTGGACGCTGGCGGCCGGTGCCTTCTGGGCGGGGCGGGCCAACCTGCTGGCCGGCAACCCGCAGAAGTTCGCGCCCTTTCTCAAGCGTGCCGCCCTGCACGGCCGCACGTTCCATGGCCTGATCGCCCAGAAGGCGCTCGGCATGAAGACCGCGGCCGACTGGAACGTGCCGGCGATCGACCGCAAGCGCGTCGACATCCTGAAGAACGATCGCGTCGGCAGGCGGGCGCTGGCGCTGCTGCAGCTCGGCGCGCAAACCGCCGCGGAGCGCGAGCTCTACGCCGCCTCGCTCGACGCCGATCCGCAATACATCGAGGCGGTGCTGGCGCTCGCCAACAAGGCGGTGCTGCCCGGCCTCTCGGTGCGGGTCGGCAATGCCGCATGGGACCAGCGGCACAAGATCGCCGGCTATGACGGGGCGATGTACCCGCTGCCGCCGTGGCAGCCGGCCGCCGGCTTCACGCTCGACAAGGCGCTGGTCTACGGCTTCATGCGCCAGGAATCGGCGTTCAATCCCAAGGCGCGCTCCTATGTCGGCGCCATGGGCCTGATGCAGCTGATGCCGCAGACGGCGCGAATCGTGGCGGCGCGTTATGCTCCCGAGGCGCAGGGCGGCAATCCGTATGATCCGTCGGTCAACATGTCGCTCGGCCAGGGCTACATCGCCTCGCTGCTGAGCGATGCCGACAACAACCTGGTGCGCACCGTGGCGGGCTACAATGGCGGGCCGGGCAACGTGATGCGGTGGGACAACACGCTGAACGCATCGGCCGACCCGCTGCTGTACGTCGCCTCGATCCCGCTCAACGAGACGCGCGACTTCGTGCAGCGCGTGCTGACGAACTACTGGATGTACCAGATCCGGCTCGGCCAGCCGACGCCGTCGCTCGACCAGATCGCGGCCCACGAATGGCCGCGCTACAACCCGCAGGACGGCGCGCGCCGCTAGGCGCCGGCTCCTGAATGGACTGCACCCGCCTTCGCCGCTTCATCGCCGATATGACGTCGCTGACGGGGGGCGCCTGGCAGGACAAGGATGAGGCAGTGACCGTCGAGGTCGGCGCCGGGCTGCTGGGAGAGCTGGTCAGTCACGACGACTGGTTACCGGAGGAGATGGCCAAGGGGCCGACGCGGGGCTATGCCCAGAACCTCCTGTGGTGTGATCCGTTCGAGCGATTCTCGGTGGTCAGCTTCGTGTGGGCGCCTGGCGCAAGGACGCCGATACACGATCACCAGGTCTGGGGTCTCGTTGGCATGCTGCGCGGCGTGGAGATCTCGCAGGCCTTCACGCGCGACCCGGCGAGCGGTGCTCTGGTCAACGGCATGGCTACCGTGCTCGAGCCCGGCAGTGTCGAAATACTGCGGCCGGCGCTGGGCGACATTCATCAGGTGAGCAACGCGCTTGCAGCCGCCTGCTCGATCAGTATTCACGTCTACGGCGGCAACATCGGCGCCGTGCGCCGCTTCGCTTTCGAGCCGGAGAGCGGCGAGCCCAAGCTCTTCGTCTCAGGTTACACCAACACCGTCGTGCCCAACTACTGGGACCGCTCGGTGGGGGCGCGTTCTGAGACTTAGTGCTTGTGCGGATGCGGGTGGGTCGGGTCGACCCAGTAGACCGTTTCCGGCTTCTCGACCGGCTCGACGTCGATGTTGATGGCGACCGCCTCGTTGTCGGAGCGGACCAGAACGCATTCCAGCGCCTCGGTGTCCGAGGCGTTGATTTCCTGGTGCGGCACGTAGGGTGGCACGTAGATGAAGTCGCCCGGACCGGCCTCGGCCGTGAACTGCAGCTTGTCGCCCCAGCGCATGCGGGCGCGCCCCTTGACGACGTAGATCACGCTCTCGAGGTGCCCGTGATGATGCGCCCCGGTCTTGGCGTGGGCATGGATGGTGACGGTACCGGCCCACAGCTTCTGCGCGCCGACGCGGGCGAAGTTGATCGCCGCGGCCCGGTTCATGCCGGGCGTCTGGGCGGTGTTGGTGTCGAGGGAGCCGGCGGGGATGACCCGCACGCCGTCGTTCTTCCAGTCGGTCATGGCCCTGATTTAGGGCCGACGCCTCGCCTCATCAAGCGAGGATCGTTAGAATGACCGCATGAACAAAATCGACGAAACTAGGCCCTTCAAGCCGGTCAACATCGCCGTGCTGACGGTTTCCGACACCCGCACGCCGGAGACCGACAAGTCGGGCGATACCCTGGTCGAGCGCATCAAGCGCGACGGTCACGTGCTGGTCGACCGCGCCATCGTGACCGACGACGTCGACAGAATTCGCGCCCAGGTACGGAAGTGGATCGACGATCCCCGGATCGAGGCGGTGATCAGCACCGGCGGCACCGGCGTGACCGGCCGCGACGTTACCCCGGAGGCGCTGGAAGGCCTGTTCGAGAAGAAGATCGAGGGCTTCGGCGAGACGTTCCGCTGGATCAGCTTCCAGAAGATCGGCACCTCGACCATGCAGAGCCGGGCCACCGCCGGTGTCGCCAACGGCACCTACATCTTCGCGCTGCCCGGCTCGACCGGCGCCTGCAAGGACGGCTGGGACGACATCCTGCGCCAGCAGCTCGACATCCGCTTCCGGCCCTGCAACTTCGCCGAGCTGATGCCGCGGCTCAACGAAGGCAAGACGCCGCGCAGTGGCTGATCTCTTCTCGTGCTGGGGGCGCGCCACTCCAGTGGCGCGTTCATGTCTCTCGAGAAGACGCGCCCCTGGAGTGGCGCGTCCTCCGCCATGACCGACGATTTCCTCGCCGCGTTGCGGGCCGGCCACGCGTTGCCCAGGACCGGCACGGCGCATGGTCATGTCCGGCTGGCCGACGGCCGATTGGCGAGGGTCGCCTACGCTCACGACAACGATCCGACGGCGGCGGCGCGGCTCCACGTTCAGGCGGAGGCGTTTCGCCATCTCCAGCCGGCGGCGCGCACGCCCCGCCTGCACGAGGTGATCGAGCCGGGTACCGGATTGCCGGGCGGCGCCTTGATCGTGGATTTTATCGAAGGCCGCCCGCCGCATCTGCCGCAAGAGCTGCACGCGATGGCGGAAACGTTGGCGAAGATCCATGCGCTGCCTTTGCCGGCAGCAGGCTCGCCGCTCCCGCGCCAGGACAATCCCTTTCTGCAAACACTCGAGACGATCGAACTCGCCGCCCTGCGCTTCCTCGACAAGGCGGTACCCGACGCCGCCTCTCGCGCCGAGATCGCCGAAGAGCTGCGCGCCATGCGCACCATGTCGCTGGCTTTCGGCCGGCAGGCGCAGCCGCTGACGGTCTCGCTCGCCGACACCCATCCCGGCAACTTCGTCGTCGACCGCACCGGCATCGCCTGGTTCGTCGATCTCGAGAAGGTGCACGTCGGTTCCGCCGCCATCGATCTTGCCCACGCGACCTTGCCGACCTCGACGTTGTGGCATTCGTCTGATGCCAAGGCTTTGTCGCGCGACGAGGTGTGCGGTTTCTACGACGCCTATCTCGGCCTGGTCGGGAAGAAGGCGGCAGAGGCGCAGCGACCCTGGCTGGTGCCGATGCGCCGGCTCACCTGGCTGCGCACCACTTTGTTCATGGCGCGCTGGCGGGTTCAGACGCGCAGCCCGCGCGATCCCTCCGATCCGACGCAGTGGAGCGACGCGGGCCTCGAGCCCGAGATGCGGGTCCAGTACGACGCGCGCATCGACAAGGCATTCGATCGCGACGTGATCCGCGACATCCGCGCCGAATGGGCCTGACCACAAGGGCTAGTGGCTTGACTCGTTCCTGATTTGTTCTAAGAGTCGGGCGTGCCATGAAAAAGGACGGCGAGCCCCTCTATCCCGACGACGCCATCCCCGAGCCGGTGCACAAGGGGCGCGGCGCCTTGTCGAACGCCTCGAGCCGATACGACGACGAGAGGAAGATCCGCACCACCGACGGCTGGGACATCGACGACGAGCTGCCGCCGCTGCGCACCACGCTGACCCGTGACGCCACGCGCACCATTCTCGCGCGCAACACTTCGCCCGACGTGCCGTTCGACCGCTCGATCAATCCGTATCGCGGCTGCGAGCATGGCTGCATCTATTGCTTCGCCCGTCCCACCCACGCCTATCTCGGCCTGTCGCCCGGCCTCGACTTCGAAACCAAGATCCTGTTCAAGCCCGACGCCGCACAACTGCTCACGGCCGAGCTCGCCGCGCCCAAGTACAAGCCCGACGTCGTGGCGATGGGCACCAACACCGATCCCTACCAGCCGGTCGAGCGCGAGCTCAAGATCACGCGCTCGATCCTGAAGGTGCTCTCGGAGTTCAACAATCCCGTCGGCATCGTCACCAAGAATCACCTGGTGACGCGCGACATCGACATCCTGGGCGACATGGCCAAGCGCAATCTCGCCGAAGTGTTTCTGTCGGTGACGACGCTCGACAGGGAACTGGCGCGGGACATGGAGCCCCGCGCCTCGGCCCCGCACCGCCGGCTCGATGCCATCAAGGCGCTGGCCGACGCCGGCGTTCCGGTCGGCGTAATGACCGCGCCGATGATCCCCGGCCTCAACGACCACGAGATGGAGGCGATCCTCGAGAAGGCGACCGAGGCCGGCGCCACGCGCGCGGGCTTCACCGTCCTGCGCCTGCCGCTCGAGATCAAGGACCTGTTCGACGAATGGCTGCGCGCCAACCGGCCGGACCGCGCCGAGAAGGTGCTGTCGCTGATCCGCCAGATGCGCGGCGGGGCGCTCTATCAGGCCGAGTTCGGGCTGCGCATGCGGGGCGAGGGCCCGATCGCCCAGCTTCTCGCGGCGCGCTTCTCGGCCGCGGTCAAGCGGCTCGGCCTCAACAAGATCCGCTACCGGCTCGACACGCTGCGCTTTGCCGTGCCCGAGTCGGCGCGCACCGCGCTGGTCGATGCCAGGCGCGATGCCCGGCAGATGAAGCTGTTCTGAGAGGAGAGAACCGATGGCCGACGAACTCGTCTTCTACACCAACCCGCAATCGCGAGGCCTCACCACGCACTGGATGTTGGAAGAAATTGGCTGTCCCTATCGGATGGAAGTGAAGGCCTATGGGCCGGAGATGAAGTCGCCCGACTACCTGGCGATCAACCCGATGGGCAAGGTGCCGGCGATCAAGCACGGCAATACCGTCGTGACCGAGACGGGCGCCATCCTCTGCTATCTCGCCGACGCCTTTCCGGCGGCCAAGCTCGCACCGCCGGTGGGCGAGCGAGGCGCCTACTATCGCTGGCTGTTCTTCATCGTGGGCTGCGCCGAGCCTGCGATGAGCAACAAGTCGGCCGGCTGGGATCCCTCGGACGAGATGACGCGCCGCTTCGGCTACGGCTCCTATCAACTCACCATGGACACGCTGGAGAAGGCGGTCACAGGCAAGTCCTGCATTGCCGCCGACCATTTCACTGCCGCCGATCTCTTCGCCGCCTCGTTCCTGAACTTCGGCATGAAGTTCAACGTCGTCGATAAGCGGCCGGCGTTCGAAGCCTATGTGAAGCCTCACGTCGAGCGACCGGCGTGGCAGAAGGTGATGAAGCAGTCTGGAATGGCCCTTTAGCCGCGCTGGAGCATGATTGGTTCGGCTGGAATCAGCCGAACCGATCATGAACGCGTTGCTAGTCCGGAAATCGCACCCTGGGCCACAGCTCGCGCCAGCGCTTCTGCGCGATACGCTCCTCGTATTCGTCGCGCCGCGTGCGGCCGAAGGCGGTAGGCCGACAACAGAGGTTGACGAGGTCGTCGATGCCGAGCGGCGCAATCACGGTGAGACTGTCGTTGGGCTCCAGTCGCACGCCGACCGCCGTCACCGTCTCCAGCCAGTAGGTCATCGAGTCCGACGTGCTCTTGTGCTGCGGCAACCCCTTGGGAAGGTGCATGCGCGCCTGGTTGCGTACCTGCCAGGGCGCCGGCAGCCGCGCCGCGAGACGCGCCTCGAAGGCCTGCTCGGTCTCCTTGGAGAGGTCCGCCGCGTCGTAATAGAGCACGTCGATGTCGGCGGGCGGCCTCGGCGGCGAGATGCCGTGCAGATGGTCCCACACCCGATTGCGCACGAAGCCCGCGGCAATGCACCAGTCGGGCAGCCCGAGCGCGCGGACGGCACGAAGCTGTTCCATACCCACAGGGTCCTGCGCGATGATGGCGGCGATCAGGGACATCCGCCCACTCTACGCGTCGCGCCAGGGGATATGCCGAGTTTCCGTTACGAGCTGCGCTGTGAAGGACGCGTCGCCGGCATCGACGAGGCCGGCCGCGGCCCGCTGGCCGGCCCGGTAGTGGCGGCCGTCGCCGTCATCGACCGCAGCGCGGCCAAGCGGCGGCTCCTGAAGCTGATCGACGATTCCAAGAAGCTCGAGCTCGAGGATCGCGAGGCGGCCTACGAGGCCATGATCGCCTCGGGCATCGTGCAGTACGGCGTGGGCGAGGCCACCGTCGAGGAAATCGACCGCGTCAACATCCTTCAGGCGACTTTCATCGCCATGCGTCGCGCGCTCGAGGCGCTGGCCGAGAAGCCCGACATCGTCCTGATCGACGGCAACCAGGTGCCGCCGCGGCTCGGCTGCCGCGCCGAGACCATCGTCGGCGGCGATGGTCGCTCCTACTCGATCGCCGCCGCCTCGATCTTCGCCAAGGTGACGCGCGATCGGTACATGGCCAGACTCGCGGAGACCTATCCCGGCTACGGCTGGGAGACCAATCGCGGCTATGGCAGCGACGAGCATCGTGCCGCCATCGAGCGGCTCGGGCCGACGCCGCATCACCGCATGAGCTTTTCGCCGCTCAACCGGCTGCCCGGCCTGTAGTCGGCTCTCGCTTCCCTCCCCAGTCTGCTGGGGAGATGTCGGCGCCATCGCCGTCGGAGGGGTCATGACCCATCGCCCTCGTGAGACGAGGGCACTTCCCCTTCGCGAAGTCCGCAAAGGGGAAGGAAGAGAAGAATTCGGGCTCACCATCGCGAGCGCCGGGATCAGCAAGCCGATGTTCCGGCTAATGTCCCTCCATGCTCACGCTCTACTACGCCCGCGACACGATCTCGCTCGCCACCCACATCCTTCTCGAGGAGGTCGGCGCTTCCTATTCGGCGGTGCGCATCGACTTCAAGACGACCCAGCAGCGCTCGCCCGAGTACCTCAGGATCAATCCCAAGGGGCGCATGCCGGCGCTGGTCACCGAGCGCGGCATCCTGACCGAGACGCCGGCGATGCTGGTCTACGTGGCGCAGGCCTTCGGCCGGCCCGACCTCCTGTCGATCGACGATCCCTTCGCCTTCGCCGAGGTCCAGGCCTTCAACGCCTATCTGTGCTCGGGTCTGCACATCAACCATGCGCACCGCATGCGCGGGCCGCGCTGGGTCGACGCGAACGACACGGCGGCGATCGCCGCCATGCAGCGCCATGTGCCGGTCTCGGTCGGCGCCAACTATGAGCTGATCGAGCGCGACATGCTCAAGGGGCCGTGGGTGATGGGCGAGCGCTACACGATCTGCGATCCCTATCTCTTCACCCTGGCTCAGTGGCTCGAGCAGGACGGCGTCGATCCCAAACGCATCCCGAAGGTGATCGATCACCGCCGGCGCATGTCCGAGCGCGACACGGTGAAGAAGGCGATCGCGCAGGAGTTCGCCTAGCAATGGTGGTCCACAGACGGTGGGTAGACTCGATCTTGTGGATCGATCTCGCAAACAATTGAAACAATTGTAATTTCTTGACGCTGTATCGATGAATCACACATCTTCCACCGATGCCTGTGGATCATCTCGCTCGTGCCTTGGACCGCGTCCTGGTGGGCGACTGCATCGAGCTGATGGACGGTCTGCCGGCAGGCTCGGTCGACATGGTGTTCGCCGATCCGCCCTACAATCTGCAATTGGGTGGCGAACTGCTGCGTCCCGACAACAGCCGGGTCGATGCCGTCGACGATGACTGGGACAAGTTCGCCAATTTCTCCCGCTACGACCAGTTCACGCGCGCCTGGCTGAAGGCGGCGCGGCGCCTGCTCAAGCCCGAGGGCACGCTGTGGGTGATCGGCAGCTACCACAACATCTTCCGCATCGGCACGGCGCTGCAGGACGAGGGCTTCTGGCTGCTGAACGACATCGTGTGGCGCAAGTCCAACCCGATGCCGAACTTCAAGGGCAAGCGCTTCACCAACGCGCACGAAACGCTGATCTGGGCGGCACGCGACCGCAAGGCCAAGCGCTACACCTTCAACTACGATGCGATGAAGGAGCTGAACGAGGGACTCCAGATGCGCTCGGACTGGCTCATCCCGCTCTGCACCGGCGGCGAGCGCCTGAAGGGCGACGACGGCAAGAAGGCCCATCCGACGCAGAAGCCCGAGTCGCTGCTGTTCCGCTGCCTGATGGCGGCCTCCAATCCGGGCGACACCATCCTCGATCCGTTCTTCGGCACCGGCACGACCGGTGCGGTCGCGCGCCGGCTCGGCCGCCGCTATGTCGGCCTCGAGCGCGACCCGACCTACGCGGCGCTCGCCCGCAAGCGCATCGCCGAGATCGTGCCGCTCACGGCCGAGGACGTGGCGCCCAAGCTGGCCAAACGCGCCGAGCCGCGCATCCCGTTCGGCGTGCTGATCGAATCGGGTCTGCTGACGCCCGGCACGGTGTTGAGCGATCCGAGCGGCCGGCTTCACGCTCGGGTGCGCGCCGACGGCACGCTCTCCTCGTCCAACGCGCTGGGCGAGCATCGCGGCTCGATCCACCAGGTGGGCGCGGCGGTGCAGGGGGCACCGGCCTGCAACGGCTGGACGTTCTGGCATTTCGACGCCGAGGGCAGCCGCCGGCCGATCGACTACCTCCGCCAGCAGGTCCGGGCCGGGCTCTGAACCGCTAAAGCCATTCGAGATCAGCGGCTTACCCAGTGGGGGAGCCGTGATAGTTCGTTTGGCGCTTTATGGTTCGTCTGGCGCTTTTTGGCCTTGAGGCGCGGGGCTAGCTCTTCACCGCATGGGCGATGACTTTTCGCATGACGGTGGGCAACGCCCGCTCGGTCATGCGGTCCATCTCGACCCAGTCGCTGCCCGGCGCCAGCCTGGCCAGCCGCGCCGTCGTGGCGGTGGCGCGGGCGACCGCCAGCTCCAGGTGAAAGTGCGTGAAGGTGTGGCGCACGCCGCCGTCCAGCACCGTCCAGTTGGCCGGCACCGGTGCCTGCTTCAGCGCCTCGGCGATCACCAGCTTGCCCTCGCGCCACGGGCTCGACGGCACTTCGTCCATGCCGCCCAGAAGTCCCTTGGCCGGCCGCTTGCGCAGCAGGATGGCGCCGTCCTTGCGCGCCAGCACGAAGGCAAGTCCGCGGCGCGTCGGCTTGTCGGCCTTGGCCAGCCGGCGCGGCAGTTCGTCGGCGATGCCGAGCTTGCGCGCCCGGCAGTTCTTCATCAGCGGGCAGATCACGCAGCGCGGGCTCCTCGGCGTGCATACCGTGGCGCCGAGATCCATCATTGCCTGCGCGTAGTCGCCGGCACGTTGCCGTGGCACCAGCTTCTCGGCGCGCGCCTGGATCTCGGGCTTGGCGTTGGGCAACGGCGTCTCGATGGCATAGAGGCGCGCGATCACGCGCTCGACATTGCCGTCGACTGCCGAGGCCGGCTGATCGAAGGCGATGGCGCGAACTGCGGCCGCGGTGTAGGGCCCGACGCCGGGCAAGGCCCGCAGCGCCGCCTCGTCCTCGGGGAATTGCCCATCATGTTTCTCGCACACGGCGCGCGCGCAGGCGTGCAGGTTGCGAGCCCGTGCGTAGTAACCGAGGCCCGCCCAGGCCGAGAGCACCTCGTCGATCGGCGCGGCGGCCAGTGACTCGACCGTCGGCCAGCGCTTCACGAAGCGGTGAAAGTAGTCGCCCACCGTGGCCACGGTGGTCTGCTGCAGCATGATCTCCGACAGCCACACGACATAAGGCGCGCTGACGTTTCCCGGCGGCGCGCGCCAGGGCAGGGTGCGGCGGTGGCGGTCGTACCATTCGAGCAGCCGCGCAGCGTGGCTTTCCGGCGAGGTCATGGTCATGTAAGGGGCCGTGGCCTACCATACGAGTTGTCGTTTGAAAGGGTCCATGCGCGAAAAAGGCTTCCGTGCCGTCGGCGGTCTGGCCCAGCGCCTGACGTCCGATATCGCCAAGGGGCGCGGGAAGGGGCGCGGCGTCTCGATTGCCCAGCTCAAGGCTGACTGGTCGGCGATCGTCGGCGCCGAGCTTGCCCGGCTGACCGAGCCCGACGCCCTGCTGGCCGGACGCGGCGGCAAGAGCGGCAAGGCGCTGCGGCTCAAGGTGGCCGGTGCGGCCGCGCTCGAGGTCCAGCACCAGAGCGGCCAGTTCGTCGAACGGGTGAACGCCTATTTCGGCCACAAGTTCATCGACGACATCCGGCTGGTCCAGGGGAGCATCGCCCGCACGCCGCCACCTCGGCCATCGCGCGCCGCCGATCCGCAGGCGGTGCAGCGCATGGCCGGCAAGGTGGCCGACGTTGAGGACCCGGAATTGCGCGCCGCGCTCGCGCGGCTCGGTGCCCGCATCGAGACCGGCCGGCGCGGGGTGCTGCTGGGCCTCGCTGGCGCCTTCGCTGTCGCCGGCGCCGGCCGCTCGCCGGCACAGGCGGCCGACATCGACAAGCTGCTGGCCGTGATGCCCGGCGATCATGTGCTGGGCGTGGCGAGTGCACCCAACATCATCATCGACTATTTCTCGCTCACCTGTCCGCACTGCGCCAACTTCCATGCCGCCGTGCTGCCGCAGATCAGGCGCGAGTGGATCGACAACGGCCGCGCCCGCTTCGTCTACCGTCACTACCCCTCGGACTCGGTCGCCACCCACGCCAGCCAGCTCTCCGAGTGCGGCGGCGCCGAGCGATTCTTTGCCACCGTCGACACCTTGTTCCGCACCCAGGTCGATTGGCTGACCGCGCCGGATCCCGACAGCGAGATGGTGAAGGTGGCCGAGAAGGCGGGCATCGCCGGGGCCGCCCAGTGCCTCGCCAACGACCGGCTCCTCGACAGGATCGTGGCCGACGTGCAGTCCGGCCAGGCGCTCCAGGTCCGGGCCACCCCGACGCTGTTCATCAACGAACAGTTCTATGGAAATCCCGCCGACGGCGCCGCGGGGATCAGCGCAATTTTGGCCCAAGTCGGGCGGTAATCGTTTGACACTGCACAGGCTTGATTCCCAAGATATAGTGGAGAGGGAGAGGTAATGCGGAACATCTTGATCGCCGCCGTCGGCGTCGTGGCGGTGGCTGCGATTGCGGCTGGCGTCTATTTCGGGACCCGCTCAACCGTGCTCGACCCGGCGCCGACGCCGGTGGCCGCGACTCCCGACAAGACCGCCTTGCTCGCCATCCAGCCCACCGACCATGTGCTGGGCGACCCCAAGGCGCCGGTGACCTTGATCGAATATGCCTCCTTCACCTGTCCGCATTGCGCCCACTTCGCCACCCAGATCCTGCCGGTGGTGAAGAAGAAGTGGATCGACAGCGGCAAGGTCAAGCTGATCTACCGCGACTTCCCGCTCGACCAGACGGCGGTGAAGGCCGCCCAGCTCGCCGAATGCGCGGGCAAGGACCGCTACTTCGCCGTCGTCGACATGATCTTCGCCACCCAGGGCACCTGGGCCGCCGCGTCCGACCCGATCGCCGAGCTCGCCAAGGGCCTGCGCATCGCCGGCATGGGCGACAACGAAGTCAAGGCTTGCCTCGCCAACGATGCGGTGGCCAACGGCGTGATCGCCGACTATCGCGGCGGTGAGACCTTGGGCGTCAATTCGACGCCGACGCTTTTCATCAACGGCCAGCAGTATCGCGGAACGCGCACGGTCGAGGATCTCGATCAGACGTTCGGCAAGCTGACCCAATAAGAGTTTCACAGAGTAACAAGACAGGCGTGGGGTAGATGGTTCAGTTCGACAAGCTCAGGCTCTCCGGATTCAAGTCCTTCGTCGACCCGACCGAGCTCGCCATCGAGTCCGGCATGACCGGCATCGTCGGCCCCAACGGCTGCGGCAAATCGAATCTCGTCGAGGCGCTGAAGTGGGTGATGGGTGAAACGTCCGCCAAGCAGATGCGCGGCAGCGAGATGGAGGACGTGATCTTCGCCGGCGCCGGCACCCGGCCGGCGCGCAACATCGCCGAGGTCATGCTGAGCCTCGACAACAAGACGCGTACTGCGCCCGCCATGGTCAACGACACCGACCAGCTCGACGTGGTTCGCCGCATCGAGCGCGGCCAGGGTTCGGCCTATTCGGTCAACGGCCGCGAGATCCGCGCCCGCGACGTGCAGACGCTATTTGCCGATGCGGCGACGGGATCGCGCTCGACCGCGCTGGTGAGCCAGGGCCGCATCGGCGCGCTGATCAACGCCAAGGCGGCCGATCGGCGCACCATCATCGACGAGGCGGCCGGCATCACCGGCCTCTATGCCCGTCGCCACGAGGCCGAGCTGCGGCTGCGCGCCGCCGAGCAGAACCTTGCCCGCGTGCAGGACGTGCTGGTCGCGCTCGACGAGCAGCACAAGGGCCTGAAGCGCCAGGCGCGCCAGGCCAGCCGCTACCGCAACCTGAGCGACCATATCCGCCGCGCCGAAGCCGCGGTGCTGGCGCTCAAGCTTGCCAAGGCCGAGAGCGAGCTCACCGAAGCCGGCGAGCGGCTGAAGGAGGCCGAGGCGCAGGTCGCCGATCTCACGCGTCTGGTGGGCCTTGCCACCACGGCGCAGGCGGAAGCGGCCACCGCGCTGCCGCCCTTGCGCAACGACGAGGCCGCCGCGGCCGCTGCCCTGCAGCGCCTGCGCGTGGCGCACGATGCGCTGAGCGCCGAAGCCGAGCGTGTCGCAGCGGCCCAGAAGGACGCCGAAACCCGCCTCGCCCAGACCGACCAGGACCTCGTGCGCGAGCGCGGCCGCAAGAGCGACGCCGAGGCGGCCATTGCCGAGCTCGGTGGCCAGCGCACCCGGCTGGAACAGGAACGCGTCGGCGAGGATGAGCGTGCCGCCGCGGCCCAGCAGGCGCGCGATGCGGCCCACGCCACGACCATCGACGCCGAAACCGAGCACGATCGCCTGACCCGCCAGATCGCCGACGACGAGGCATTGCGCGACAGCACCTCGCGCGAGGTCGCCGAGCTGGTAGAGCGTTTGCGCCGGCTCGAAGTGCGCCGCGACGAAGTGGCCGCCCTGCAGCGCCAGATCGAGGGCGAGCTCGCCGGCCTGCCGGCTCTCGCCGAGGTCGAAGCCGCCCTCGAGGCGGCCCGCTCGGCGCTCGACGAGGCCCGCCGTCACGGCCAACGCGCGATCGAGACGGCGCGCGAGGCCGAACGCTACGAATCCGATGCCGCCCGCCAGGCCGTCGCCCGCGCCGAGGCCGAGCGACTCGATGTCGAGCGTGCCCGCGCCGCTGATCGCTCGGCCGCCGAGGCGAGCTACGCCGCCGTCCTCGAGGAGCTGCAGAAGGCCAATTCGCGGCTGACCAAGCTGCGCGCCGAGGAAGCAGGTGTCGCTGCGGCGCTGAAGTCGGCGGCCGATTCGCTCTGGCCGCCGCTGCTCGACGCGCTGACCGTCGAGCCGGGTTTCGAGAAAGCCCTGGCCTCGGCCTTCGGCGAGGAGCTGGAGGCATCCTCCGATCGCGGCGCACCGATCCACTGGCTGCCGCTCGGGCCGCTCGCCGATGGACCGGCCTTGCCGGCCGAAGCGACGCCGCTTGCCGCACACGTCAAGGCGCCGGCCGAACTCGAGCGCCGGCTCGCCTTCATTGGCCTCGTCGCCGACGAGGCGACGGGCGCCGCCCTGCAGGCGAGCCTCAAACCCGGCCAGCAACTCGTGACGCGCGACGGCGCGGTGTGGCGGTGGGACGGCTTCACCATGCACGCCGGCGCCCCCTCGGCGGCTGCCGCCCGGCTCAGCCAGCGCAACCGGCTGGCCGATATCCGCCAGCAGATCGATACGGTCGCCGGCGAGCAGGCCGAGGCGCAAAAGGCGGTCGACGCCGAAGCAAGCCTCCTCGCCGCGGCGCGCGAAGCGGAAAAGACGAGCGTCGAGCAGGCCCGTGCCCACGAGCGCGAGATCGCCGAGGCGGCGCGGCGCAAGACCCAGGATGCCGGCGAAAGCACGCGCGCTGCCGAACGCGCCGCGCAGGAGGCCATCGCGGCGGCCGAGAAGGTCGCGGTCGAGGCGAGCGCGCACCACACCGATGTGGCGCGCCGCACCGCCGAGCTGCGCAGCCGGTCGACCGCCACCGGGCAGACCCTCGCGGAGCTCATGGGCGACGTCGCCGACGCCGAGATGCGCCGCACCTTCCGCCAGGCCCGGCTGTCGGCGATCTCCGACACCCAGGCCGATCGCGTCACGGCGGGCACGCTGCGCGGCCGCATCGCCGAGCTGCGGGCGGCGCTGGTCGAGGCCGAAGGCAATTGCGATCGGCTGGCGCGCGAGGCGGCCCTGCGGACCGAGCGGCTGGAGCAGATCGCGCAGGACCACGGCGGCTGGAGCAATCGCCTGGCCGATGCCGACGGCCAGATCGGCGAGCTCGAGGCGCGGCGCGAGCAGATCGCGGCGGCCATCGCCGAACTCGCCGCCAAGCCGGCCGAGATCGAGGCGCAGAAGAACGCGCTGGGCGAGGAGATCGCCAAGGCCGAGGTCAAGCGCCAGGGCGCGGCCGACCGGCTGGCGGTCGGCGAGACACGGCTCGCCGAGTCCGACAAGGCGCTGCGCAGCGCCGAGGGCGAGCTTGCCGGGGCGCGCGAGGCGCGCGTACGCCGCGAGGGACTGGTCGAGCAGGCGAACAAGGATCGCGAGGCGGTGGTCGAGCGCATCGTCGAGCGGCTGCGCTGCGAGCCCGAGGGCGTGCTCGCCGTGGCCGAGGTCGAGAAGCTCGACGAACTGCCCGAGATCGCCAAGGCCGAGCATCGGCTGGAGCGGCTGGTGCACGAGCGCGAGACGATGGGCGCGGTCAACCTGCGCGCCGAGGAGGAAGCCAACGAGCTCGAGCAGCAGATCGTCGGCATGACCACCGAGCGCGACGACCTGGTCGCCGCCATCGGCCGCCTGCGACAGGGCATCCAGAGCCTGAACCGCGAGGGCCGCGAGCGCTTCCTCGTCGCCTTCGAGCAGGTGAGCGGCCACTTCCAGCAGCTCTTCACCAAACTGTTCGGCGGCGGCAAGGCCGAGCTTCGGCTGACCGAATCGGAGGACCCGCTGGAAGCCGGCCTGGAGATCCATGCCAGCCCGCCGGGCAAGAAGCTCCAGGTCATGTCGCTGCTGTCGGGCGGCGAGCAGGCGCTGACCGCCCTGTCGCTCCTGTTCGCGGTGTTCATGACCAACCCCGCGCCGATCTGCGTGCTGGACGAGGTGGACGCACCGCTCGACGACCTCAACGTCGAGCGCTTCTGCGGCTTGGTCAAGGAGATCAGCGGGCGCACCGACACGCGCTTCCTGATCATCACCCACCATCGCGTGACGATGGCGCGCATGGATCGGCTGTACGGCGTCACCATGGCCGAGCAGGGCGTTTCGCAGCTCGTCTCGGTCAACCTCATGGAGGCCGATCGTCTCGTCGCCTGAGGCGGCGCCTGCGTTTCATAACAACAAGACTGTTCTTCCTCTCATCTCGACTGAGCGCCGGTTCTGCAGGGCCGGCGCTCTTCTCTTTGGCGGGCCGCGGAGGTACTGTCCGGCCATGCCCGACACGATGGCACCTTCGGCAGTCGACACGGTCGAATTGACGCGCGCGCTGGTGCGCTGCGAGAGCGTGACACCGCGCGAGGCGGGCGCGCTGCAGCTCCTCGAGCGCATGCTGGGCGCCATCGGCTTCAGGTGCGAGCGCATGGATTTCACCCAGGCCGGCACCGACGACGTCGCCAACCTCTATGCCCGCATCGGCGACGGCGGCAGGCACTTCTGCTTTGCCGGTCATTCCGATGTCGTGCCGGTCGGCGACCTTTCGTCGTGGACGATCGGGCCGTTCTCGGCCGAGCTGTCGAGCGGCTACCTGTTCGGCCGCGGCGCCGCCGACATGAAGGGCGCGATCGCGGCGTTCGCCGAGGCGTCGGCGCGCTTCCTGGCGCGGCGCGGCCGCGACTTCGGCGGATCGATCAGCCTGTTGATCACCGGCGACGAGGAAGGACCGGCGGTCAACGGCACGGTCAAGATGCTGAAGCGGCTCGCCGAGCGCGGCGAGACGATCGATGCCTGCGTGGTCGGCGAGCCGACCAGCTCCCGGCGCTTCGGCGACATGATGAAGATCGGCCGGCGCGGCAGCATGACCGTCGATCTCGCGGTGCGCGGCATCCAGGGTCATGTCGGCTATCCCGAGCGGCTGGACAATCCGCTCCATCGCCTGTCGGCGATCATCGAGGCGCTGGTGCGCGAGCCGATCGACAACGGCAGCACCCATTTCCAGCCGACTTCGCTGCAGTTCACCACCATCGATGTCGGCAACAAGGCGACCAACATCGCGCCGGGCGTCGCCAAGGCGCGCTTCAACACGCGCTTCAACGACCTCTGGACGTCCGACAAGCTGCTGGCGCATCTCAAGCAGCGCATCGAGCGCGCGAGCGCCGCGGTCGGCGGCAACGGCACGGTCGAGTACACCAAGGTCGAAGTGTCGGGCGAATCCTTCTACACGCCGCCCGGCGCGCTGGTCGAACTGGTGGCGGGCGCGGTGCGCGAAGTGACGGGCAGCGAGCCCGAGCTTTCGACCACGGGCGGCACGTCGGACGCGCGCTTCATCAGCCGCTACTGCCCGGTGCTCGAGTTCGGCCTGGTCGGCGAGACCATGCACAAGGTCGACGAGAAGAGCGCGATCGCCGACCTCAAGGCGCTGTCGCGCGTCTATGAAACGGTGCTCGATCGCTACTTCGCGGCCTGACGGGCCGGTCGGTGCTGAGCCTCGCTGAAATCGTCCGCGGCACGCGGGGTGCGCTCGGGTTCCTGAGGCTCGATCGTGCGGCACTGCTCGATTTCGACAACACCATGGCCGCCTGCCTGCGCTCGTTCCGGCTCATGATCGTGGTCGCGCCGTTGCAGGTGTGCGCCCTGCTGCTGCGCTATTCGGAGGCTGCATACACCGCCGACGACATGGAGGTCGTGCTGGTCGAGGCGCTGCACTACGTCGTCGACTGGCTGATCTTCCCGGTGATCTTCTACGAAATCGCCCGGCTGCGCGGCTGGCTCGACAAGTATCCGCGCTACATCTCGGCCATCAACTGGATGAACCTGCCGGGCATGGTGATCGCCCTTGGCGCGCTGCTCACGGCCTCGGTGCTGCCTGCCATGGCCGGCGACACGCTGAAGCTCATCCTGCAGGCATTCGTTCTCTACTGGATGGTCGCCACCACGCGGCTGGCCCTTGATGTGAGCTGGCCGATATCGGTGCTGATGATGGCGGTCAACTGGCTGCCGTCGGAGATCCTGTCACTGATCGTCGACCGTTTCCTCGGCGTCAGCGCGATCGCCACCTAGGCCGCCGGTCGGGGCAGCCGCGTAGCGCACCTCCATCAGGCAAAGACCGACCGGTGGCGCAGTCGGCCCGGCGCGCGTTCGGTCGCGCGCCGCCAGCGCCGCCTCGACGTCGCTCTTGCTCCACTGCCCGCGACCGACCAGCTGGAGAGTGCCGACCAGTATGCGCACCTGGTTGTGCAGGAAGGAGCGCGAGCCGACCTCGATGTCGATCTCCTCGCCGTCGCGCTCGACCGTCAGCAGATCGAGCGTCTTGATCGATGTCCTGGACTGGCAGGCGACCGAGCGGAAGCTGTTGAAGTCGTGATTGCCGACCAGCACCGACGCCGCGTCGGCCATCGCTCTGTCATCGAGCACCACCGGCACGTGCCAGACCTGGTTGCGATCGAGGGCGGCCGGCGCGCGTCTGTTGAGGATGCGATAGCGATAGCGCCGCCAGGTCGCCGAGAAGCGGGCGTGGAAGCCGGGCGGGGCGATCTCGACATTGGGGACCACGATGGGCAGCGGCTTGAGGTGGAAGTTGAGGGCGCCACGCACTTCCTCGACGGGCTTTTCGGCCGCGAGGTCGAAATGCGCCACCTGGCCGCGTGCATGGACGCCGGCGTCGGTGCGGCCGGCGCACTGGACATGCACGCGCTCGGCGGTGAAGGCGAAGATCGCATCCTCGATCGCCGCCTGGATCGACGGGCCGGTATCCTGCCGCTGCCAGCCGACGAACGGGCCGCCGTCGTATTCGATCGCGATCTTGTAGCGCGGCACCTTGGGTCAGCTCGGCCGGCTCTGCGGCAGCGACACGACCGAGGGAACGGGAAGCACCGTGCCGGCGGGCAGGGCGAAGCCGCGCAGGAAGGCGTCGGCGGGCTGGGCAGCCTTGCCCGGCCGCTGCAGTCTGACGAGCTTGAGGCCGCCGACGCTGCACGCCACCAGCGGGAAACCATCGCGCCCGACGGTGAGCGTGCCCGGCGCGCCGCTCGTCAGCGCGAGCGTTGCCTCGAGCACCTTGATCCGCTCGGTCCCGTGATCCCGGGGCAACTCGAACGAAGTGCCGGGCCAGGGATGGAAGGCGCGAACCTTGCGCTCGAGCTCTGCCGCCGGCCGGCGCCAGTCGAGCCGCCCTTCCTCCTTGCCGAGCTTGTGGGCGTAGGTGACGCCTTCGACCGGCTGCGGCACCGGCTCGATGTTCCTGGCGACCAGCCCGTCGAGCGTCGAGACGATCAGGCTGGCGCCGAGCTTGGCCAGCCGGTCGTGTACTGTCTGGGCGGTATCGCCGGCGGAGATCGGCGTGCGTTCGGCGAGCAGCATCGGTCCGGTGTCGAGCCCTTCATCCATGCGCATGATGGTGACGCCGGTCTCGCTGTCGCCGGCCAGGATGGCCCGATGGATCGGCGCGGCGCCGCGCCACCGCGGCAGCAACGAGCCGTGGATGTTGATGCAGCCCAGCACCGGCGCGTCGAGGAAGATCCTGGGAAGGATGTGGCCGTAGGACACGACCACGGCGGCGTCGAGGTCGAGCGCCTGGAAGGCCGCGGCTTCCTCGGCACTCCTGAGAGTCCTGGGCGTACGCACGGGCAGGCCGAGCGTCTCGGCCAGCTGATGCACGGCCGTCTTGCGCTCCTGCTGGCCGCGGCCCGCCGCCTTGGGGGCGCGCGTGTACACTGCTGCGCAATCGTGGCCGGCATCGACCAGGGCTCGCAGTGCGGGCACGGCGAATTCCGAAGTGCCGAGAAAAGCGATCTTCATTGCCGCCTCTTATAGGCAGCCGAACGGGACTGAGCTAGGTATGGCCAGCGCCGATTTCGCCCCGGTGGAACCGCGTGCGGTTGTGCCTGGGCGGAAGCACGTGAGACGAGGCGCCTCGATCGATATGTCTAGGTAATGGACTCCGATACCCACACGACCGGCAACGGGCCGCTCGCCAATCTGACGGCGCGACGAGTCGCAGGCCAGGTCCAGGCCGATCCGGTGCAGGAGAAGATCGTGTTGCGCCTGCAGGCCCTGCACGAGCAGCTGGCGGCCATGACGTCCGAGCCGCCCAGGCCCGGCTTGTGGGCCCGGCTCGGGCTGGCACGCGCGCCCAAGCCGCTGCAGGGCCCGCATGGTCTTTACATCTGGGGACCGGTCGGCCGCGGCAAGTCGATGCTGATGGACCTTTTCTTCGGCGATGCGCCGGTCACGAGAAAGCGGCGTGTGCATTTTCACGAGTTCATGCTCGAGGTGCACGATCGCCTGCATCGCCGTCGCGAGGAGCTGGCGGCCAAGGGCGCTCCGCCGGAAGCCGACACCATCGTCCCGGTGGCCAAGGATATCGCGGCCGAGACGCGGTTGCTGTGCTTCGACGAGTTCCAGGTCACCAACATCGCCGACGCCATGATCCTGGGCCGCCTGTTCGAGACGCTGTTCGACCAGGGCGTCACGGTCGTGGCGACGTCGAACCGCGCGCCCGACGATCTCTACAAGAACGGCCTGCAGCGCGACCGCTTCCTGCCCTTCATCGATCTGCTCAAGCAGCGGCTGGAGATCCTCGAGCTGGGCGGCGGCCACGACTACCGCATGGACCGCCTGCGCGAGCTCGACGTCTATCTGACACCGCTCGGGGCGTGGGCCAGTGCCAGGCTCGACGAGACGTTCCGTGCCTTGTCGGGCGGCGCCGACGGCGAGCCGCGCGTGCTGCGCACACAGGGCCGCGACGTCGACGTGCCGCGCGCCGCGCCCGGAATCGCCATGGCGCACTACCTCGACTGGTGTGCCAAGCCTATGGGCGCCGCCGACTTCCTCTGCATCGCCGACAACTTCCACACCGTGATCTTGGCCGACATTCCCAGGATGGGTCCGGACAGCCAGGACAAGGCGGCGCGCTTCGTCACCATGATCGACACGTTCTACGAGAAGAAGGTGAAGTTCATCTGCTCTGCCGCCTCGCCGCCCGACAGGCTCTATCTCGAGGGCGACGGCGCCTTCGAATTCCAGCGCACCGTCTCGCGCCTGATGGAGATGCAGAGCCCGGAATACCTGGCCCTGGAGCACATCGCCTGACGAGTGATATGAGGGAGGCATGGTCCAAACCACCAGTCTCACGACCCGTTCCGGCCTGACATTCACGGCCGATGTCGCCGGGCCACCCGGCGGCGATCTGGTGCTGCTGTTGCACGGCTTTCCCGAATCGCGTCACAGCTGGCGCGAAGCGCTGCCGGCGCTGGCGGCGGCCGGCTATCGCGCCGTTGCGCCCGATCAGCGTGGCTATTCGCCCGGCGCGCGGCCCGATCCGGCGGCGCTCGCCAACTATGCCTTCGACAAGCTGGTGGCGGACGCGATCGAGATCGCCGCGGCTGCGGGCCGCGAAAGCGGGCGCTTCCACCTGGTCGGCCACGACTGGGGTGGGCAGGTGTCGTGGGGTGTGGCGTGCGCCCATCCCGAGCGGCTCGCCTCGCTCACCGTGCTGTCGCGGCCGCATCCGCTGTCCTTCCGGCGCGCGCTGCAGAAGCCCGGTGGCGATCAGCAGCACCGTTCGCGCCATCACGGCAAGTTCCTCGACGCCGACACCGGCCGGCTGCTGGTCGAGGACAATGCGCGGCGTCTGCGCGAGGGGCTGTTCGGCCATGACGTGTCGCGCGGCGCGATCGAGGACCACGTCGCCATCCTGGGAAATCCGGCGGCCATCGAAGCGGCGCTCGCCTGGTATCGCGCCAACAAGGGCCTGTCGGGTGAGTTCGGCACGATCAAGGTGCCGACGCTCTACATCTGGGGCGACAAGGACGCGACCGTCGGTCCCGACGCCGCGCACGGCACGGGAGAGTTCATCGGCGCGGCCTACGGTATGGAGGTGCTGCCGGGAGTCGGCCATTTCGTCATGGACCAGGCAGCGGCCAAGGCCACCGAATTGATGCTGGCGCACATGAAGAAGCACGCGGTCTGATGCGAAGCCTCCTCGTTGCAGCGATCGCGGCGACAGCACTGGCCAATGGCGCGGCGCTGGCCCATGGCGACCACGACACCGGCACGGCACACGGCGCGCAGCCGCAGGAGAACTGGTGGCTCGATCTCGTGCCGCGTGCCGCCGCGGCCGAACGCATGGAGATCGACGAGCGCGGTGGCTTTCGCCTCATCAAGGCCGACGGCCTGCCCAACCATGCGACCGGCCAGTTCCCCAATCCCGGCAACCCCAATCGCATTTCCCAGCAGTCCTACGCCTTTCGCATGCCGCTGCGCCCCTCCAGGACCGGTCGCCCCGTCTTCTACCGGCCCAACAATCTGTTCGGCGTGGCGATCAACGGCGTGGTGTTCGATCCCAACACGGCGGAATTCTGGAACAACGATCCGCGCTCGGGTTGGATGATCGAGGCTTTGTCGGGAGCGGTGCCCCTTGGCATGGATGCCAACAACGCGCACGTGCAGCCCGACGGCGCCTATCACTACCACGGCATCCCGGTCGGGCTGGTCGACAAGCTCGGTACGCGCGACGGGCTGACACTGGTCGGCTGGGCCGCCGACGGCTTTCCGATCTACGTCGATGGCCGCCTCAAGCCAAGCTGGCGATTGAAGACGGCGCGCGATGCGGGCGGACCGTCCGGCAAGCCCGACGGCACCTACGCACGGGATTACGAATACAGTTCGGGCCTCGGCGATCTCGACGAATGCAACGGTCGTGAAGGCGCGACGCCGGAATTTCCTCAAGGCACATACTACTACGTGCTGACCGTGAAATTCCCGCATGTGCCGCGCTGCTTCGTCGGCACACCCGATGCCAGCTTCGTGAAACAGCTCGGCCCGCCGCCGGGCCGGCCCGGCGGGCCCGGTGGACGGCCACCGCCACCGCCCGGCGGACCGCCACCACCCCGGTAGGGCGGCGCTCTAGGCCTGTTCTTGCCGCCTTCCGGGAATCGCGCTACCACGCGCGCCGTTCACGGGATTGGAGATGATCGAATGGCTCGCAAGAAGATCGCGCTGATCGGCGCCGGACAGATTGGCGGCACCCTCGCACTGCTCGCCGGCCAGAAGGAACTGGGCGACGTCGTCCTGTTCGACATCCCGCAGGCCGAGGGCACGGCCAAGGGCAAGGCGCTCGACATCGCGCAGCTCTCGCCGGTCGAAGGCTTCGACGCGGGCTACACCGGCAGCTCGAGCTACAAGGACATCGAAGGCTCCGACGTGGTGATCGTGACGGCCGGCGTGCCGCGCAAGCCCGGCATGTCGCGCGACGACCTGGTCGGCATCAACGCCAAGGTGATCGGCAGCGTCGGCCAGGGCATCAAGCAGCATGCTCCCAACGCCTTCGTCATCGTCATCACCAATCCGCTCGACGCCATGGTCGGCCTCATGCACGAAGTCACCGGCTTCCCGGCCAATCGGGTCGTCGGCATGGCGGGCGTGCTCGACAGCGCGCGCTTCCGCCTGTTCCTCGCCCAGGAGTTCAACGTGTCGGTCGAGGACGTCACGGCCTTCGTGCTGGGCGGCCACGGCGACACCATGGTGCCGCTCATTCGCTATTCGACGGTCGGCGGCATTCCCCTGCACGATCTGATCGACATGGGCTGGACCACGCACGAGAAGCTCGAGAAGATCGTGCAGCGCACGCGCGACGGCGGTGCGGAGATCGTCAGCCTGCTGGGCAACGGCTCGGCCTTCTACGCGCCGGCGGCGTCGGCCATCGCCATGGCCGAGTCGTTCCTCAAGGACAAGAAGCGCGTGCTGCCCTGCGCCGCGCTGCTCAACGGCGAATACGGCGTGAAGGGGCTCTATATCGGCGTGCCGGTGGTGATCGGGGCGGGCGGCGTCGAGCGCATCGTCCATGTCGAGCTCAACGCCAAGGAACGGGCGATGTTCGAGAAGTCGGTGAAGGCTGTCGAATCTCTGGTCGACGCAACCAAAAAGATCGTGGCTGCCGCTTAGACCAAAGTCGCAAAACCGTCACCAGACCGTCGGTTGCCAAGGGGGCGCGGCACCCCATAGAGTGCCGTCTCCATTAATCAGTTGCGTTTTGCAACTGATCAAATGTGCACGCTTCTTGCTGATCGGCCAGCACGATAGGACCGCATGAACATCCACGAGTATCAGGCCAAGGCATTGCTGGCCAAATTCGCCGTCCCCCTGCTCAAGGGGGGCGTCGCCTATACCCGGGACGAGGCGATGGACGTGGCGCGCAAGCTCGGCGGGAGCGTTCAGGTGGTGAAGGCGCAGATCCATGCCGGTGGTCGCGGCAAGGGCCGCTTCAAGGACGATCCCAACGGCAAGGGTGGGGTGCGGGTCTCGAAGTCGGTGGAAGAGGTCGGCGCCAACGCCGCCGCCATGCTGGGCCACGAACTGGTGACCAAGCAGACCGGTCCGGCCGGCCGGACGGTCAAGCGGCTCTATATCGAGGAGGGCTGCGACATCAAGCGCGAGCTCTACCTCTCGCTGCTGGTCGACCGGGCGGTCAGCCGGATCTCCGTGGTCGCCTCGACCGAGGGCGGCATGGACATCGAGACGGTGGCGCACGAAACGCCGGAGAAGATCGTCAAGCAGTCGATCGATCCCGCTTCGGGCTACCAGGCCTACGAGGGTCGCAAGATCGCGTTCGCGCTGGGCTTGAGCGGCAAGCAGGTCAACGCCTTCGTGGCACTGCTGGGCAGCCTCTACCGTGCCTTCACCGAGCTCGACTGCTCGTTGATCGAGATCAACCCGCTGGTCGTCACCGCCCAGGGCGACATCATCGCGCTCGATGCCAAGATGAACTTCGACGACAACGCGCTCGAGCGTCACAAGGACATCGAGAGCCTGCGCGATGTCGACGAGGAGGATCCGGCGGAAACCGAGGCCGCCAAGTGGGCGCTGAACTACGTCAAGCTCGACGGCCAGATCGGCTGCATGGTGAACGGCGCGGGCCTCGCCATGGCCACGATGGACATCATCAAGCTGTACGGCGCGGAGCCCGCCAACTTCCTCGACGTCGGCGGCGGCGCCACCAAGGAGCGCGTGACGGCGGCCTTCAAGATCATCATGAAGGATCCCAACGTCGAAGGAATTCTCGTCAACATCTTCGGCGGCATCATGCGCTGCGACGTGATCGCCGAGGGCGTGGTCGCCGCGGCGCGCGAGGTCAACCTGCACGTGCCGCTGGTGGTACGGCTCGAAGGCACCAACGTCGATCTCGGCAAGCAGATCCTGAAGGAATCGGGTCTGAAGATCACCTCGGCGGAGAACCTCGCCGACGCCGCGCAAAAGATCGTCCAGGCCGTCAAGGAGTCCAACTGATGGCCGTGCTGGTCGACAAGAACACCAAGGTGATCTGCCAGGGCTTCACCGGCAGCCAGGGCACCTTCCATTCCGAGCAGGCGATCGCCTACGGCACCAAGATGGTGGGCGGCGTCACGCCGGGGAAGGGCGGCACCAAGCACCTCGACCTGCCGGTCTTCGATACCGTGGCCGAGGCGGTCGCCAAAACCGGCGCCACGGCGAGCGTGATTTACGTGCCGGCGCCTTATGCCGCCGATTCGATCCTCGAGGCGGTCGATGCCGAGATCCCGCTGGTGGTGTGCATCACCGAGGGCATCCCGGTGATCGACATGGTCAAGGTCAAGCGCACGCTCGCCGGCTCGAAGACCCGCCTGATCGGGCCGAACTGCCCGGGCGTGATCACGCCGGGCGAATGCAAGATCGGCATCATGCCGGGCCACATCCACAAGCGCGGCAAGATCGGCATCATCTCTCGGTCCGGCACGCTGACCTACGAGGCGGTGGCCCAGACCACCGCGGTCGGGCTCGGCCAGACCACCTGCATCGGCATCGGCGGCGATCCGGTGAACGGCACCAGCTTCGTCGAGTGCCTGGAGATGCTGCTGCCCGATCCCGAGACCCAGGGCATCGTGATGATCGGCGAGATCGGCGGCGACGCCGAGGTCAAGGCGGCCGAATACATCAAGGCGTCGAAGACCACGAAGCCCGTGGTCGGCTTCATCGCCGGCCGCACCGCGCCGCCGGGCCGCCGCATGGGCCATGCCGGCGCGGTGATTTCCGGCGGCCACGACACCGCCGCCTACAAGGTCGAAGCCTTGCGCGCGGCGGGTATCAGGGTCGCCGAATCGCCCGCCGCTTTGGGCGAGGAAATGCTCAAGGCCATGAAGGGCTGAATTTTGCCGGACCGCGGACCTCGGTCCGCCTCATGAGCGGGCCGGAGGCCCGCGGTCACGGAAGAGCTTGAGGAGCACGCGATGCAAGCCGAGCAGACATCGTTCTTGTTTGGGGCCAATGCGCCGTTCATCGAGGAGCTCTATGCGCGCTTCCTCGAGGACCCGTCCCGTGTCGACGACGACTGGCGGATCTTCTTCGAATCGCTGGCCGAGGAGCGCGGCGACGTGCTCAAGGAAGTGCGCGGCGCCTCGTGGGCGCCCAACGCGGCCCGCGTCATCGACGTGCCGGACACCGAGATGCCGCGCGCCGCGGCCAACCGCAACGTCAAGGCGGGCAGCGGCACGATGCCGCTCGCCGGGCAGGGAGAGGAGGCGATCAAGGCCGCTGCCTACGACACCTCGCGCGCCTTCCTGCTGATCCGCAGCTACCGGATTCGCGGCCACCTCGCGGCCGACCTCGATCCGCTGGGTCTGGCGCAGCAGGCGCCGCACCAGGAACTCGATCCGCGGACCTACGGCTTCAAGGACGAGGATTGGGATCGCCCGATCCTGATCTTCGGCACGCTCGGCCTCGGCGACGCGGCGAGCCTGCGCCAGATCATGGACCGCCTGCGCAAGACCTACTGCGGCAAGATCGGCGTGGAATACATGCACATCTCCGATCCCGACCAGAAGGCGTGGATCCAGGAGCGCATCGAGCACGTCGAGAACCGCACCGACTTCACCCTCGAAGGCCGCCGCATGATCATGCAGCGCGTGGTCGAGGCGGAGGGTCTGGAAAAGTATCTCGGCATCAAGTTCGTAGGCACCAAGCGCTTCGGCCTCGATGGCGGCGAATCGCTGATTCCGGGCATCGAGCAGATCCTCAAGCGCGGCGGCCAGCTCGGCGTCCGCGAGGTCGTGATCGGCATGCCGCATCGCGGCCGCCTGAACACCCTCGTGCACGTGATGCACAAGAGCTACACCGCGCTGTTCTCCGAGTTCCAGGGTCGTTCCTCGCAGCCCGAGGAGATGCGCGGCTCGGGCGACGTGAAGTATCACCTCGGCGCCTCGGCCGACCGCGAGTTCGACGGCCAGGTGATCCATCTGTCGCTGTCGCCCAACCCGTCGCACCTCGAGGCGGTCAATCCGGTGGTGCTGGGCAAGGCGCGCGCCAAGCAGGACCAGCGCCGCGACGAGGATCGCAGCCAGGTGATGGCGATTCTGATGCACGGCGACGCGGCCTTCGCCGGCCAGGGCCTGGTGGCCGAATCGCTCGATCTTTCCGATCTCGGCGGCTATCGCATCGGCGGCACCATCCATCTGGTGGTCAACAACCAGATCGGCTTCACCACGCTGCCGACCTACTCGCGGTCGGGCCCCTACTGCACGGAGATCGCCAAGATCGTGCAGGCGCCGATCCTGCACGTGAACGGCGACGATCCGGAGGCGGTGGTGCACACCTGCCGCATCGCCACCGAGTATCGCCAGCACTTCAAGCGCGACATCGTCATCGACATGTTCTGCTACCGCCGCTACGGGCACAACGAGTCGGACGAGCCGATGTTCACCCAGCCGCTGATGTACAAGAAGATCGCGGCCCACAAGACGGTGAAGGAAGTCTATGCCGCGCGGCTCGAGGCCGAGGGCGTGATCACCGCGGCCGAGGTGCAGGGCATGGACGCCGCCTTGCGCGAGAAGCTCGACAAGGCACTCGAGGCGGCGACCAACTACAAGCCCAACAAGGCCGACTGGCTGGAAGGCAAATGGTCGGGCATGACCGAGGCGCCGGGCGAGGAGGACCGCAAGGGCACGACGGCGGTCGAGACCGAGAAGCTGCTGGCGATCGGCCGTGCGCTGAGCGAGCCGCCCAAGGACTTCGAGCTCAACAGGAAGATCGCGCGGCTGCTCGGCGAGAAGCGCAAGACCATCGAAACCGGCAAGGACATCGACTGGGCGACCGGCGAGGCGCTCGCCTGGGGCACGCTGCTCGCCGAGGGCACGCCGGTCCGGCTGAGTGGCCAGGATTCCGGCCGCGGCACCTTCTCGCAGCGCCATTCGGTGCTGGTCGACCAGGCGACCGATGCCAAGTACGTGCCGCTGAACAACGTGGCTCCGGGCCAGGCGCGCTTCGAGGTGATCGACAGCCCGCTGAACGAGGCGGGCGTGCTGGGCTTCGAGTACGGCTACTCGTCGGCCGAACCCAATGCGCTGGTCATGTGGGAGGCGCAGTTCGGCGACTTCGCCAACGGCGCGCAGGTCATCATCGACCAGTTCATCTGCTCGGGCGAGAGCAAGTGGCTGCGCATGAACGGCCTGGTGATGCTGCTGCCGCACGGCTACGAGGGCCAGGGGCCCGAGCACAGCTCGGCCAGGCTCGAACGCTACCTGCAGCTTTCGGCCGAGGACAACTGGCAGGTGGTCGTGCCGACGACGCCGGCCAACTATTTCCATGCCTTGCGCCGCCAGATGCGGCGCAGCTTCCGCAAGCCCCTGATCGTCATGACGCCCAAATCGCTGCTGCGCCACAAGGAGTGCGTCTCGACGCTTGCCGACATGGGGCCGCGCTCGTCGTTCCGGCGCATCCTGGTCGAGACCGACCAGCTCACCGATGCGGCCAAGGTGCGGCGCGTCGTGCTGTGCAGCGGCAAGGTCTACTTCGATCTCGTGGCCGAAAGGCGCAAGCGCAAGATCGACGACATCGCCATCATGCGCATCGAGCAGCTCTACCCGTTCCCCATCAACCGGCTCGGCCTGCGCCTGTCGCAATATCCCAACGCCGACGTGGTGTGGTGCCAGGAGGAGCCGGAGAACATGGGCGCCTGGCATTTCGTCGACCGTCGCATCGACAAGGCGCTCGCCGCAATCGACGTCAAGGCCAAGCGGCCGATCTATGTCGGCCGGCCCGAATCGGCTTCGCCTGCCACCGGCTCGGCGCGCACGCATCTGAAGGAACAGGCTGATCTGGTCGACCGGGCACTGACGCTTTGAGGCGATCAGTGCCGGTGAACTTTCTTCTTCCTCCCCTTCGCGGATCCCGCGAAGGGGAGGAAGCCGAGTAAGGAGCGAAGAATGGCTGTCGAGATCAAGGTGCCGGCATTGGGCGAGTCGGTCACCGAGGCGACCGTCTCCAAATGGCTGGTGAAGGCGGGTGATGCCGTCGCCATCGACCAGCCGCTGTGCGAGCTCGAGACCGACAAGGTGACCGTCGAGGTCAATGCCACGATCGCCGGCTCGATCGCCGATCTCGCCGTGGCCGAAGGCGCCACGGTGCAGGTGGGCGGTGTGCTTTGCCACATCGAGGCCGGCGCCGGAGCCGCTGCTGCCAGGCCCGCGGCGGCGCCTGCGCCGCAGCCGGCCGCGGCCAGGCCACAGCCTGCCGCTGCCACTGTCACTGCGCCCCAGCCCGCTGCTCAGGCGGCCAACGTGGTCAATCTTGCGGCGTCCGGTCCCGCCGTGCGCAAGCTCGCCGAAGAGCGCTCCGTCGCGACCGCCAGCATCCAGCCGACCGGCAAGGACGGCCGCGCTACCAAGGCCGACGTGATGGCGGCGCTGTCGTCGATCTCGTCGCAGATTTCGGCGCAGACCGCGCCGGCGGCACGGCCCGCATCGTCGTCCGGCCCGCGTCTGCGTGCCGACCGCGAGGAGCGGGTGAAGATGACGCGGCTGCGCCGCACCATCGCCAATCGCCTGAAGGAAGCGCAGAACACCGCCGCCATGCTCACCACCTTCAACGAGGTGGACATGACCAACGTCATGGGCCTGCGCGATCGGCTGAAGGAGGACTTCGAGAAGAAGCACGGCGCGCGGCTCGGCTTCATGTCGTTCTTCGTCAAGGCCTGCATCGCCGGCCTCAAGGAACTGCCGGCGGTCAATGCCGAGATCGACGGCGAGGACCTGGTCTACAAGAACTACTATGACATCGGTGTCGCGGTCGGCACGCCGCAGGGCCTGGTCGTGCCGGTGTTGCGGGACTCCGACGCGAAGTCCTTCGCCGAGATCGAGAAGGGCATTGCCGAACTCGGCCACAAGGCGCGCGACGGCAAGCTCACCATCGCCGACCTGACCGGCGGCACCTTCACGATCAGCAACGGCGGCGTCTACGGCTCGCTGATGTCGACACCGATCCTCAACCCGCCGCAGTCGGCCATCCTCGGCATGCACAAGATCCAGCAGCGGCCGATGG
>CAZHQA010000002.1:0-20106 GCA_964533955.1 uncultured Reyranella sp.
GCGCGCGCGCCCGCCTCGATCGACATGTTGCAGACCGTCATGCGGCCTTCCATCGTCATCTCGCGAATGGCGCGGCCGGCATATTCGATGACGTGGCCGGTGCCGCCGGCGGTGCCGAGCTTGCCGATGATGGCCAGGATCACGTCCTTGGCCGTGACGCCGAGCGGCAGGCTGCCCTCGACGGCCACGCGCATGTTCTTGGCCGGCCGCTGGATCAGCGTCTGGGTGGCGAGCACATGCTCGACCTCCGAGGTGCCGATGCCGAAGGCGAGCGCGCCGAACGCGCCGTGCGTCGAGGTGTGGCTGTCGCCGCACACGATGGTCATGCCGGGCAAAGTCAGGCCCTGCTCGGGCCCGATCACGTGCACGATGCCGCGGCGCGGATCGTCCATGTTGAAGTAGGGCACGTGGAAGTCGGCGACGTTCTTCTCCAGCGTCTCGACCTGGATGCGCGATTCCTCGTCCATGCCGCCTTCGCCGGCCGGCGTGGTCGGCGTGTTGTGGTCGGCGACGGCGACGGTGGCGTCCGGCCGGCGCACCGGGCGATTGGCCATGCGCAGGCCCTCGAAGGCCTGCGGGCTCGTCACCTCGTGCACGAGGTGGCGGTCGATATAGATGACGCACGTGCCGTCGTCCTGGCGGTCGACGACGTGGCCGTCCCAGATCTTCTCGAACAGCGTGCGGGGCGGCGGCGGCGGGGGCGGCGGCGTGGCCGACTTCTTGCGGAACGCCATGGCGGGCCTACTTCTTCGCCGCGCCCTTGGGCGCGCGCACTGATCCCTTGTCCTCGCGAGGCTTCTCCTTCTTGAGCTTCTCGCGGCGCGGCACCTTCTGCTCGGCCTGCTCGGCGACCAGCTCGCGCTGGGCCTCGACGTCCTCGGCGATGCGGCTCGCCTTGCCGCGCAGGTCGCGCAGGTAATAGAGCTTGGCGCGGCGGACCGTGCCCTTGCGCACGACCTCGATTTCCCAGATGCCCGGGCCGTAGAGCGGGAACACGCGCTCGACGCCCTCGCCGAAGCTGATCTTGCGCACCGTGAACGAGGAGTTCACGCCGGCATTCTTGCGGCCGATGCACAGGCCCTCATAGACCTGGATGCGCTCGCGGGTGCCTTCCTGCACCTTCAGATGGACCTTGAGGGTGTCGCCCGGCTCGAAACGCGGCACCGGCCGCTCGGCCGTCACCTTGTCGATCGTCGCCTGGCCAATCGTGTCGAGAATATTCATCGGTCTTCCTTTCATCACTTCTCTTCGTTCAGCTTCGCGGTGCGCCGGCGTTCCCATAGGTCGGGCCGCCGCCGCCGCGTGATCTCTTCCCGCTGCCTCAACCGCCACTCGGCGACCTTGCCGTGGTGGCCCGAGACCAGGACGTCCGGCACGCGCCGTTCGGTCCCATCCGGGCCGGTCCAGGTCGCTGGCCGGGTGTAGTGCGGGTACTCAAGCAATCCGTCCTCGAAACTCTCCTCGTCTCCAGACTGCGCCGCGCCCATCACGCCGGGCAGCAGCCTCACGCAACAATCCATCACCGCCATGGCCGCGATCTCGCCGCCCGAAAGCACGAAATCACCGACGGAAACCTCTTCCAGCGCCTGGGCCTCGATGACCCTCTCGTCCACGCCCTCGAACCGTCCGCACACCAGCAGCACGCCCGGCCCCCGGGCCAGCTCCCGCCCGCGCGCCTGGCTGAACGGCGCGCCACGCGGCGAGAGCAGCAGCTTCGGCACGTCCCGCGCCTGCGGCCGCCCGGCCGCAGCCTCGATGGCCGCCGACAGCACGTCCGGCTTCATCACCATGCCGGCGCCGCCGCCGAACGGTGCATCGTCCACCGTGCCGTGCCGATCCCTGGCGAACCGCCGGATATCGACCGCCTCCAGCGACCAGACGCCTTCCTTCAACGCCTTGCCGGCCAGGCTTTCTCCCAGCGGGCCCGGGAACATCTCCGGGAAGAGCGTCAGCGCTGTAGCGCGCCACACGTTGCTTCACGCCTCCTTCGTTTCGCCGCCCGGCAACAGACCCGCCGGCGGCTCGACCACGACCTTGCCGCCCTCGACGTCGATCTCGGGCACCACCTCGTCGGTGAAGGGCAGCATCACCGTTCCGGCCGACGAGCCGCCCGACACTTCCATCACCGAGCCGGCGCCGAAATCGTGGAAGGCCGTCACCTTCCCCCAATTCCGGCCGTCCCGGCCGACCGCGGCGAGACCGATCAGATCGGCCTCGTACCACTCCCGCTCGCCCGTCTGTGGCAGCCGGCCGCGCTCCACGTAGAGCCGCAAGCCGCGCAATGCCTCCGCCGACGTGCGATCGGCTACGCCCTCGATCCGGGCCAGCACCGCGCCGCGTGCGGCACTCAGCGCTTCGACCCGGTACTCCTTCTTCCCCGTCTCGTCCGACAGCGGGCCGTAGGTGCCGACCGCCATCGGATCTCCGGTGAAGCTCTTGATGCGCACCAGACCGCGCACTCCGTGCGGCGCCGCGACGACGCCGAGGAGGATGCGGTCGCTACTCATCGCAGTTCAGCCTCATCAGGACGCCGCTGCCTCCTTGGCCTCGCCCTCGGCGGCCGGCGCAGCAGCGGCTTCGCTGGCAGCAGCGGCGGCCTTCAGGCGCTCCTGCGCCTTGGCGCGGGGCGCGCTCTTCTTGGTCTGATCGCGGCGCTCGCGCGGCTTCATCATCTCGGCCTGCGCCAGGAACCTGGCGACGCGGTCCGACGGCTGGGCGCCGACCTTGAGCCAATGCGCGATACGCTCCTTGTCGAGCGTGAGGCGCTGGGCGTGCTCGCGCGGCAGCAGGGGATTGTAGGTGCCGAGCTTCTCGATGAAGCGGCCGTCGCGCGGGCTGCGCGAATCGGCCACCACGATGTGGAAGAACGGCCGCTTCTTGGCGCCGTGACGTGTCATGCGGATGGCTAGCATTCTTTCTCCTTCGAACTTCAGCGCGGGAAGCCGGGCGGCGGCATCATGCCTCCGAGGCTGCGCATGAATCCCTTCTCTCCGAGTTTGTTGACCCTTTTCATCATCTTCAGCATGTCGGCATGCTGCTTCAGCAGCTTGTTGACGTCCTGGACGGCCACGCCCGAGCCCTTGGCGATGCGCTTCTTGCGCGAAGCGTGGATCAGGTCGGGGTTGCGCCGTTCCCGGGGCGTCATCGACAGGATGACCGCCTCCTGGCGCTTGAGCTGACCTTCGTCGATCTTGGCCTTGGACATCGCGGCCTTGGCCTGCAGGGCGCCCGGCAGCATGCCCATCAGGCCCGACAGGCCGCCCATCTTGCGCAGCTGGCGCAGCTGGCTCAGCAGGTCGTTCATGTCGAACTGGCCCTTGCTCACGCGCGCGGCCAGCTTCTCGGCGTCTTCCTTCTCGATCGTCTCGGCGGCGCGCTCGACCAGCGAGACGATGTCGCCCATGCCGAGGATGCGGCCGGCGATGCGGTCGGGATGGAACGGCTCGAGCGCGTCGAACTTCTCGCCGACGCCGATCAGCTTGACCGGGCGGCCGGTGACGGCGCGCATCGACAGGGCCGCGCCGCCGCGCGCGTCGCCGTCGACGCGGGTCAGCACGATGCCGGTGACGGCCAGCCGCTCGTTGAACGCCTTGGCGACGTTGACCGCGTCCTGGCCGGTCATGGCGTCGGCGACCAGCAGCGTCTCCTTGGGCTTGGCCGCCTCGGAGATCTGCTTGACCTCCGTCATCAGCTCCTCGTCGATCGCGAGCCGGCCCGCGGTGTCGAGGATCAGCACGTCGAAGCCCTCGCGGCGCGCCGTCTCGAGCGCGCGCCGGGTGATGGCGAGCGGCATCTCGAGCGGCACGATCGGCAGGGTCGGCACCCCGGTCTGCTCGCCCAGCACCTTGAGCTGGTGCTGCGCGGCGGGGCGGCGCGTGTCGAGCGAGGCCATCATGACCTTGCGCCTGGTGGAGAACGAGCCGCCGAACATCTCGGCCGCCATGCCCTGCGGGCCCTGGCTCAGGCGATAGGCGATCTTGGCGGAGGAGGTGGTCTTGCCCGAGCCCTGCAGACCCACCATCAGGATGACGATCGGCGGGATGGCGTTGAGGTCGAGGTCCGAGACCGTGCCGCCCAGCATCTCGACCAGGTGGTCGTTGACGATCTTGACCACCATCTGGCCCGGCGTGACCGAGCGGATGACGTCGGCACCGATCGCCTTGGGCCGCACCTCGTCGATGAACTGGCGCACCACCGGCAGGGCCACGTCCGCCTCGAGCAGCGCGGTCCGCACCTCGCGCAACGCCGCGTCGACATCGGCCTCGGAGAGCGCGCCGCGCCCGCGAAGCTTGTCGAATACGTCGCCCAGACGCTTGCTAAGACCTTCGAACATCCAGATCCCATCCGCCCAAATAGATATCGCGCCGATGCGCGAACCCTCGCGGATCGACGGAGCTCCCCGAAGGGGGAACCGGCAGAAATCGGCACGACCGATTGAGCGGCCGGGGTATAAGGCCTCCCGCACAAGGAGTCAAAGCCCTGTCGTCGGACACCAACCCATTGAACTCCCAGCATTATCGCCCGATTCCGGGATGGTCCCTGCTGCTCTTCGTCGTGGCCCTGCTGGCGATCGGCTTCGTGGTGCTGCGGTTTGCCCACCTGCACGACATGCTGCCGCTGCTGGGTGCCTTTTTCGCCATCGGGCTTCTTTCGGTCGCCGTGGCCGTGGCGCCGCTCGGCTGGGCGGCGATCCCGGCCCTCGGGCTGCGGCCGGCGAACTGGAAATACTTCGTCTTCGGCTCCGTGGGCACGATGGTCCTGTCGGTCGGGGTCAGCCAGTTCGGGGTGCAGCCCGAGGGCATGAAGCAGGTGTTCGAGATCGTGCGCGGCCTCGACCAGATCGGCATGAGCCTGCTGCTACTGGCCGTGCTCGCGCCCGTCGTCGAGGAGCTGGTCTTTCGCGGGCTGCTCTACGGCTGGCTGGAAGGCCGCTGGGGCAAGACGGTCGGCTGGATCGTGAGCTCCATTGCCTTCGCCGCGGCCCACACCGAACCGGCGCACGTCGTCCTGGTGTTCCCGCTCGGCCTGATGTTCGGCTGGCTGCGCCAGCGCAGCGATTCGCTGCTGCCTTCGCTGGTGGCGCACATCGCCAACAACGGCCTGGCGCTGGTCGCTGCTGCCTATCTCGGCGGCTGAACGACCGGCGGGAGACCTCCGGAAACTCCGGAAAGAGGGCGCGGCCACTCCCGGCGCTGGCCGAGGCCGCGCACGCCTCGTGCATCGATTTCAAGAGTGCCGGTTCGTTGTTTGCCTCGATCGAGAGCATCTTGGTGCCCGAAGATGACTGCGCGGAAGATAAGGACGGTGTAATCCTTCGACGCTAGTCTGACGTCCGTGGCGTGAGCGTTGGAGCGAGCCGTCTGCTTGTGGGCGTGGCGCCGATCATCGAGCTCGCAGTTGCAGGCACGGCGTGTTCAGTTTTCTCCCGAGCTTGTAGACAACGCGGGGATCACCAATGCTCATCTGGCTGTCGATCTTGCTCGCTCTCTTGTGCGCGTCGACGGCGTTCCGGCAAGACATCTGCGCGGCGATTCCAACGTGCTGAGCTGCCTCCGAGCGGCCACGAAGCAGGAAGCCGTTTGGCCGACGATCGATGCGGAACTCGTGGATCTCCAAAGGGCGGGACTTCTCCGAGGTCTTGTTCTGAATGCCGGGTCTGGCTGGCGCGAAGTGAAGCACTTGGTGGATGGAACGGTAGTCAATCAGGACGTGAGTTATCCCGGAGACCCGCGCACCAACGTCGATATAGTCTCACCGCTTCACGAGATACCGAGAAATGACGACACGTTCGACGGCGCTCTGTGCATTGCGGTGCTCGAACACGTCGAGAATCCCGCCGAAGTCGTAGCTGAGATTTACAGAGTTACGAAGCCGGGCGGATTCCTGGTGTGTTCGGTTCCCTTTCTTCAGCCCGAGCACAAAGTCCCGACCGACTTCCAGAGGTACACGCGCGACGGTCTGGAGACTCTCGTGAAAAAAGCGGGATACGTGATCGACGAGATCGTTCCTCTTCATACCGTGTGGCACACCCTGCACTGGGTCGTCTACGAGTGGCTGCATTTGCGGAACACATTCACGTACAGGTTTTTGAGGGTTGTTCTGCTGCCCACAATCGTTTGGCGCTCAAAGAGATCGAACCTCGTTTCGGACAGGCTCGCCACGGCATTTCGAGTCGTGGCGCATAAACCGAACTGACGGAACTCGGGGCCCGGGTCCTAAACTCTGCGACCAGCCGCTGCCCACCGGTCAAATGACGTCGTACATCGAGAACTGGCGTTCGATGCCGGGATTGAGAGCACGCGCTGCGGCTTGATCTGCTTCTCCCTCTTTTTCATGGCCCAATTTGCGGTGGGCGAGGCCACGACCATGGAGCGCAAGCGCGCGATTGGCATCGATGGCGAGAACCGCGTTGTACTCCGTGATGGCAATCGCGGGCTCGCCGAGCTTCAGATAGATAAAGCCGCGCGTAACCCGGACGTCGAGATTCGTCGGCATCATTTTCAATGCCGTATCGCAATCCTCCAGTGCGGCAACCAGATCCTTGCCGACGATTGTCCGGGTCAGGCAGCGATTGTTGAATGCCAGGCCCATGTCGGCATCGAGCCTGATGGCAGCACTGTAGTCGGCAATCGCCAGATCATATTCGTGCTTCGCGAAATGGACGTAGCCGCGATTATAGAAGGCCAGCGGATTGTGGCGCTCGATCGCAATCGCAGCGGTAAGGTCGGCAAGCGCCAGGTCTTGCTCGCCATCGACGGCGTAGATCGCGGCACGGTTGACCAGGGCATCGACATCGGTGGGGTCGAGATTCAATGCGATGTTGTAATCCCGCATGGCGAGAGCGTTCTCTCCCCGCCGACCATTGGCGAGGCCACGCAGGACACGGGCTTGCGCATTGTAGGGCGCAATTTGAACGGCTCGGTCCAGGTCCGCGAGAGCGCGGCCGAAGTCGCCTATTTTTCCGTAGGCATCGCCGCGACGAACCAGGGCGGGGAGGTTGTTCGGCGCCAGCTCTAGCGCCCTGTCGAAATCCGATATGGCTCGATCATAGGCGCGTCTGCGGCGGCTGGCCAGCAGGACGCCGCGCTCGAAAAAGGCACGGGGCTCGTCGGGCGCGAGCCGGATGGCTTCGTTGAAATCCGACAGGGCGCGATCGGTCTGGCCGAGCCCGTCGAGTATGACGCCCCGTCGATACAGGGCCAGCGCGTCGGGAGCGTTGGAATCTATCACATTGTCGTAGTGCCGGAGCGCTTCCTGATAGTCGCCGGTCGCGAGAACCCTGTCGCCCATCGCCATGCGTGCGATGCCCCGGTTGAAACGCGCGAGGGCCACCTGGGCAGGCGTCAGGCCGTGAAGCTGGAGCGCTTGTGAACAGACATCTGCCCGCTGCTCGGCATCGGGGCGAGTGAATTGCGAGCTGCCTAGAAAGCAAGTCTCGAGGAGGCCGCCGGCGGAAGCCGCCATCTGCACGGGATTTTCGGCAAACGCAGGGCCTGTTGGCCCAACCGTCGTTGCGAAGATCGCCGCCCACGTGGCGAACCTGGAAATGCTGCAACTCTTCATCGCTATCCTCTGGACGTTGCTCACGCATCGGGCAACGCAGCCGATGACAGGATTGGTTGAGCGCCATCAAACGAGAGCCCATCGCGTGGCCGGGCTTGTGTCGCTCTCTTCCTAACGCGGACGAAGGGGAGGAGGTTTCGCCGCCCATCTGCTCGACCCGCCGAGCCGATGCTTCGTACGCTATCGCGCAGATCGTTGATTTCGCGCTCGAAGAGCGCGCCGCGCTGAACTTCTAATGACCAGAATAGGTGCGCGAGGGGGTGCGGGTATAGGTTCGACTCATGAGTACGAAGCGCGTTCACAAGGGCCGGTCAAAGCGACCGCTGCCTAACTGCTTGCCGACCTGGTCCCCTGAGCAACGGATTGCCCACTACAGCAAGCCCGAGCCGCTGACTGGGTGTCACATCTGGAAAGGCCACCTCGCCGTAACCGGCTACGGCCGCGTCTATTACAATCGCCGTCTGTGGTTGGCCCACCGGCTTGCCTGGACACTCAAGAACGGCCCGATCCCAGACGGCATGGTCATCTGCCATCGTTGCAACGTGCGGCGCTGCGTCAATCCCGACCATCTCGCTCTCGGCACGCGGGCCGACAACAATGCCGACACCAAGGCCGCGCGCCTGCGCCTCGCCGACGCCCGGGAGGCGACCGCGGGGCCAGCCTTCGACCCCGGCGCCATGGCGATCCGCATTTTCGTGGGCGGCGTCGAGATGAGGGGCCGGGTTCTGATCGAGGCCATCAGTCGGCCGGCGGAAGACGATCACGTCGAGAGCTTGCGATCGACCAACTCGCCCCGCTCCTGACGAAGTCGCTGTCCGTGCTGTGTGGCGAAAGGCACATACCTCCTCGGGCACCTCGCTAGAGTGCCGCTCCGGATCTCGGCGTCGAGACACTTTGCGTTCAGCACGGGAGGCAGCGATGAACAGCGGTTCCCAGCTCGCGCTCGGGGCGCACGGGCAAGACGTCCAGCGGGCCCAGACCATCTTCGTCATGATCAAGGCCCTGGGCTTCGACCAAATCGACGGCGTGTTCGGGCCCGTCACCCGAGATGCCGTGATGGCGTTCCAGCAAGGCGAGGGGCTCGCGGCCGACGGCGTCATCGGCGACGCCACGTGGGCCCGGATGCCTGCGGATCCCGACACGCCGGTGTTGAGCCGCGGGGCGACGGGTGCCGCCGTCAACGGCCTGCAGAAGGGTTTGCTCAAGTTTGGCGGTGCTGGCTCCGCCACCGATCCGGGGCCGGCGGACGGGAGCTTTGGGGCGCGCACCGAAGCCGCCGTGAAGGCCTATCAGCAGCAGCATGCGCTCCAGAACGACGGTGTCGTCGGCCCACGGACGTGGTGGGTGCCGGCGGGTGGCGCGGGAGCGACGCTGGCGTCGCTGGCCGAAGCGACAACAGTGTGAAGGAGGGACACATCATGACGGAGCCAGTTCTGAAAATGGGCTCGACCGATCCTGCGGTTCGAGACCTGCAGGCCGCCCTCAAGGCCCTGGCCCTCGATCCCGGTCCGGTCGACGGCGTCTTCGGCGCCAGGACGGAGAGTGCCGTCCGGGCGTTCCAGCAACGGCAGGGAATCGCGGTCGATGGCATCGTCGGTCGCGTTTCGTGGATCAATATCGACGAAGCCGACCAGAGCGAGCCCGTCTTGCGGGCTGGCTCGAGCGGTCTGCCGGTGCGCCGCCTGCAGAGCCGGATGAGCGCCGTCGGCTTCGACACGGGTGGCGTCGACGGACGCTTCAGCCCGAAGACCGAGCAGGCGGTGCGCCAGCTCCAGCAACAAGCCAATATCGGCGTGGATGGCGTCGTCGGGCCGCAAACATGGGCCATCGTCGATGCGCTGGAAAACGAGGGCGACGCGAGCTGATCTTCGCCAGCATGCGGTCGGGAGCCGAGATCATGGATGAAGGGCCGATCAAGAGCCTGCTGGATATCCTTCCGGCCTATCTGAATTTCTTCATCGAGTTCATCCGCTCGCCACGTGCCGCGTTCGCGCCCTACGTGCTGAAGGGCCGAGTACAGGCCAACCTGACGTCGTTCCTGCTGGCCGGCGTCGCCGCCGCCTATATCGCGGGCGCGCTCATGCCAAGCGCGAGCCTCGATATCGAGAACCCGCGCGGCGCGATGGATCTGTTTGCCAAATGGCTCACGCACCAGGACGTGAAGGCGCTTCCGATGGAGGCGCTGATGGCTGTGCTGGTGCTTGCCTTGGCGGCGCATCTCGTCGGCAAACTGTTCGATCGCTGGCAGGACAAGCCGCGTCTTCCTGGCGCTGCGGAAGACTCGGTGAACGCCGCGCTGGGATTCGCGTCGATCTTCCTGCCGCTGACCGTGATGGCGCTGCTCAGCATGCTGTCGTTGGCGACGCCCGAGCTGGCGAAGCGCTTGGGCCAGTCCACCCTCATCGCCACCATTGCATCGACGCTCACCGCCTATTTGCTTGTCTCGATCGGTTACCTGGTCGCGTCGTTCGCCGCTGTCCATCGGGTTTCTTGGGCCGGCGCGGCCTCGGTGCTGGGTACGGCCTTCGTCTGCATCGCGTTCGTCACAAGCAACATCACGTGACGGCAAGAGGGTACGATGGTGCGCCGGCAAGGCTCCTGGAGCGATTGCACCCGACCGGAAATGCGCAGGGTCACGTCGCCGCGAGCTTGCGATCGACGAAGTCGAGCCGGTCCTGGCCCCAGAATCGCTCGCCGTCGATGACGAAGAAGGGGGCGCCGAACACGCCCTGGTCGATGGCGTGTTTCGTATAGGCGTCGCGTCTGGCCGCCATCTCCGGCGTCTCGCCCGCCTTCAACACCGCGTCCGCGTCGAGGCCGCAGCCGGCGATGATCGCCTTCAGGGTCGCGGCATCGCCGGTGTTCTTCTCCTCGGCCCACAGCGCGTTCAGCACGGCATGGGCGAGCTTGATCGCATCGGCCATGCGGCCCTGCTCGCGCAGGGCGACGACGCAGCGTGCCGCCGGAACTTCGTTGGCCGGGAAGAACTTGGGCTCGAGATTGATCTTCACGCCGAGATGATCGCGCCAGCGCTTCAGCTCCATCATGCGGTAGGCCTGGCGCTGCGGCGCGCGCTTGGGGAGGGGCAGGCCGCCCGACACCGAGAACACCGAACCGAAGTCGACCGGCCAGATCGTCACCTCCGCGCCGTGCTTGCGAGCGATCGCCTCGAAGCGCTTGGAGGCCAGGTAGGCCCAGGGCGAGTTGAGCGAGAGGTAATAGTCGACGTGCTTGGCCATTAAATTCCTCCGTGGGCCGGGACTGTGGCATCTTTCGGCGGTGACGGAAAAGGCCATCGCGATCACCGGCGGCGACGCCGCCTACTTCGACCTGATGCGCGACTGCATTGGCTCGCTGCGTGCCACGGCGCAAGGACGCGGCATGGCGCTGGGCGTGCTCGATTGCGGCCTCACGCCGGAGCAGCAGGCGTGGTGCCGCGCGCAAGGCGCGAGCCTGGTCGTGCCGCAATGGGATTTCGATTTTCCCGCGCGGCCGGGTCTCAAGGACGGCTACAAGGCGCTGACGGCGCGGCCGTTCCTGCCGCGCTACTTTCCCGGTCACGATCTCTATGTCTGGATCGACGGCGATTGCTGGGTCCAGCAGGGCGATGCACTTGAGCTCTTTCTGCGCGCCGCGCGGACCGGCGCGCTCGCGGTCGCGCCCGAGATCCACCGCTCGATGCGCCACTACCGCCACGCCTGGACGGAATTCTCGACCATCAACGGCGCCGCCTACGCGGCGGCCTTCGACCGGGCGACGGCCGACCGCCTGATCCGCTATCCGCTGATCAATGCCGGCGTGTTTGCCCTCAGGCACGACGCACCGCACTGGGCCGGCTGGGCCGGCTTGCTGGGCGAGGCCCTGCAGCGCTCGGCCGACATGACCGACCAGATCACCCTGAACGTGCTGGTCTACGACAGGGGCTTCGCCTGCGAGCCGCTGCCGAGCCGGTGCAACTGGCCGGTCCATCACGCCACGCCGGCCTGGGACTGCGATCGCGCGCTGTTCGTCGAGCCCGCCATGCCCAACGACCCGCTCGGCATCCTGCACCTCACGATCTACACCAAGCGGCTCGCCGCGCTCGACGTGCGCGAGCTGGGTGGGCCTCATGCCGGCCAGATCCGCCCGCGCTCGTTGCGCTGGCCGGGGCGAACCGCCATATAGCCCGCCATGAGCTCCAAGGCGGGCGGCACGCCGTTCCTCAAGATGCCCTTTCTGAAAATGCACGGGCTGGGCAACGATTTCGTCATTCTCGACGGTCGTTCGCGGGCGCTCGACCTGCCGCCTGAGCGCCGGCGCAGCATCGCCGACCGGCATCTCGGCGTGGGCTGCGATCAATTGATCGTGCTCGAGCCGCCGACCGAGCGCGACGCCGACATCTTCATGCGCATCTACAATCCCGACGGCAGCGAGGCCGGTGCCTGCGGCAATGCCACGCGCTGCGTCGCGTCGCTGGTGATGGACGAGCGCGCGGCCGACCATGTGACGGTGCAGACCGTTTCCGGCCTGCTCGAATCGCAGAAGTCCGGGGTCGGCGCCAACGGCCTGCCGGTCATTTCGGTCGACATGGGCCGGGCGCGGCTCGACTGGCGCGAGATTCCGGTGCGCGAGGCCTGCGACACCAACCACATGCCGGTCGGGCTGGGGCCATTGCAGGATCCGGTCGGCACCAGCATGGGCAATCCGCACGCCACCTTCTTCGTCGACGATCTCGAGGCGATCCCGCTTGGGGAACTGGGACCGAAGCTGGAACACGACCGATTCTTTCCCGAGCGTGCCAACATCGGCGTGGCGCAGCTGCTGGCCAGGGACAAGCTGCGGCTGCGGGTCTGGGAACGCGGCACCGGCCTGACGCTGGCCTGCGGCTCGGGTGCCTGTGCGGCGGGCGTCGCCGCGGCCCGCCGGGGGCTGTGCGGCCGCACGGTCGAGGTGATGGTCGAGCACGGCACGCTCACCATCGAATGGCTGCGTGACGGGCACGTGATGATGACCGGCGGGATTTCGCTCTCCTACCGGGGCGAGCTGTGAGGAGCGAACCGTGAGCGACGTCGCCGAGACGCCGAGGAAGGGATGGCTGTCGCGGCTGCGCGACGGTCTCGCCAAGTCGACCAAGCGCGTCACCGAGAGCATTACCGGGCTTTTCACCAAGAAGAAGCTCGACCAGGAGACGCTGAACGAGCTCGAGGACGCGTTGATCCAGGCCGATCTTGGCGTCAGCGTGGCGGCCCGCCTGGTCGCCAAGCTCGGCAAGGAGCGCTTCGGCAAGGAAGTCACCGACGAGGAGGTGCGGGCGGCCTTCGCCGACGACATCGCCGAGATCCTGCAGCCGGTCGCGACGTCGCTCGCCATCGATCCGGCGCGCAAGCCGCATGTCGTGCTGGTGATCGGCGTCAACGGCAGCGGCAAGACGACGACCATCGCCAAGCTCGCCCATCTCTTCAAGGGCGAGGGCCGCAAGGTGATGCTGGCGGCAGGCGACACGTTCCGGGCCGCCGCCGTCGAGCAGCTCAAGGTGTGGGGCGATCGTGCCGGCGTGCCGGTGATCGCCAAGCAGACCGGTGCCGATGCCGCGGGCCTCGCCTTCGAAGCGCTGGAAAAGGCGCGTGCCGAGAATTGCGACGTGCTGCTGATCGACACGGCGGGTCGCCTGCACAACAAGGCCAACCTCATGGAAGAGCTCGCCAAGATCGTGCGCGTGATCCGCAAGCTCGATGCCTCCGCGCCGCATTCCTGCCTGCTGGTGCTCGATGCCACGACCGGCCAGAACGCCCATGCCCAGGTCGAGACCTTCAAGAGCATGTCTCCGGTCGACGCGCTGGTGGTGACCAAGCTCGACGGCAGCGCCAAGGGTGGGGTACTGGTGGCGCTGGCGGAAAAGTTCAAGCTGCCGGTGGTGGCGATCGGCGTCGGTGAGGGCATCGACGATCTCAGGCCATTCGAGGCGCGGGCCTTCGCGCGCGGACTTATGGGGCTGCCGGCATGAGCGAGGAAATCAAGGAAGAAAAAGGCCTGCGCCGCCTTTACGCGACGGCGCTCGAGCTCGGGCCGCTGATCCTCTTCTTCATCGTCGTCAACCGGTGGGACATTTTCTACGGCACGGCCGTGTTCGTCGTCGCCACGGCGATTGCGCTGCCCTGTTACCGCTGGCTGGAAGGTCGCTGGCCGGTCATGCCGATCGTCGGCGGCTTTTTCGTGCTGGTGTTCGGCGGCCTGACGATCTGGCTCCAGGACTCCTTCTTCATCAAGATCAAGCCGACCGTGGTCAATTGCCTGTTCGGCGTCATCCTCGGCGGCGGCCTGCTGATCTTCGATCGGCCGCTGCTGAAGCCGGTTTTCGGCGCGGCCTTCAGCCTGACCGACGAAGGCTGGCGCAAGCTGACCATCCGCTGGGCGCTCTTCTTCTTCGTGCTGGCCGGCGTCAACGAGATTGCCTGGCGCAATCTTTCGGACGCCAACTGGTCGCTCAGCAAGGTGGTCGTCAGCTTTCCCCTGACCCTGGTCTTCGCCTTCCTGCAGATGCCGTTGCTGAAGCGGTACTACAACGGCAAGGACAATCCGTTCGCGTAGAGCCACATGCCGACTGCTTCCTCGGGGTGAGGTGAGTCGCTTCCTGGCGTCCCGATCGTGCAGCCGAGTCCCTACGGGCGCACGGCCCAGGCGTTGGCGGGCTCGACCAGGAGCGTGACGGTCTGGCCGACCGCCGCCGCGCGCGTCGCCGGGCATTCGACGGTGAAGCGCAGGCTGGCTGCCTCGACGGACAGTGTCCGGCGCGGTCCGCGGAACACGCCATCGACGACCTTGCCTGTCCAGGAAAGCTGTCCGGCCGACGTCGCGACGCCGCTGTCGGCCAGGGTGACGTCTTCCGGCCGCACCACCACGACCACGGCATCCCCCGCCGCGAAGGCCTGCCCGGCGCGGCAGTCGCCGTCCGCCACCGAGACGATGTAGCCGTCGGCGACCGGGCGGCACCCCGTCACCGTCGTCGCGATCAGGTTGGGCGCGCCGAAGAAGCTGGCGACGTCGCGGCTCGCCGGCTGGCGATAGACCATCTCGGGCGCGCCGGTCTGCAGGATGCGGCCCTTCTGCATCACCACCACGCGATCGGAAAGCGCCATCGCCTCCTCCTGGTCGTGGGTGACGTAGAGGGTCGTGATGCCGAGCCGCCGCTGGAGGGCGCGGAACTCCTCGCCCATCTGGGCGCGCAGGCGGGCATCGAGATTGGAAAGCGGCTCGTCGAGCAGCAGCACCTCGGGCTCGAACACCAGGGCGCGGGCGATCGCCACGCGCTGCTGCTGGCCGCCCGACAGGGCGGGCGCCGGCCGGTCGGCGTAACGGTCCATCTCGACCAGGGCCAGGGTCTTCATGACCTTGTCCCGGATCTCGGGCCTCGGCACGTGCCGCACGCTCAGGGGATAGGCGACGTTGTCGAACACCGTCATGTGCGGCCAGATCGCGTAGGACTGGAACACCATGCCGAGCTTGCGATGGTCGGGCGGCACGAACAGCCCGGCCGCGGCGTCGCTCACCACACGCTCGCCGATCGCGATCGATCCGGTGTCGTTCTGCTCCAGGCCCGCCACCATGCGCAGCGTCGTGGTCTTGCCGCAGCCCGACGGGCCGAGCAGGGTCACGAACTCGGCCGATTCGACGGCAAGGTCGACGCCGTCGACCGCCGCCACGCCGGCAAAGCGCCGCCCGACATTGTGGAGGGTGACGCCGGGCACGCGCGCTACTTGTAGATCTGCTTGGCGAGCGCCAGCATCTCGTCCTGCTTCTCGGGCGTCGTCGTGCCCATCGCCCTGGTGGCGAGCAGCGGGCGGATCTCCTCCAGCGTCTTCTCGACCACGCCCTTGACCACCGGATTGTAGCCGGCGTTGGCGAAGACCAGCTGGGAGTCGATCTCGAGATAGTGGTTCATGAAGACGCGCGCGGCGTTGGGGTGCGGTGCGTTCTTGAGCACGCTGAGATCGAAGCGGACGTACGGGCGGCCTTCGGCCGGCACGATCGCCTTGATCGGCAGGCCCTTGAGGTTGTTCAGGTCCTGCAGCGAAAAGGGGATGTAGAGCGGGAACTCGCCACGCGCGGTGCGGCGCTCGCTGTTGGCGATGTCGCGCGAGAAGACCGGTTTCTGCGCCGCGAGCTTTTCGTGGAATTCCTGGCCGAAGGCGTTCTGCATCACCACGAAGAAAACCGCGCCGCCGCCCAGGGCGCGGTAGTCGTCCGACAGGATCTTGCCGGCCCATCGGGGATCGAGGATGTCCTTCCAGGCCTTGGGCTCGTCCGCCGGCTTCACCATGTTCCTGTTGATCAGCAGGCAATAGCTGATGACCTCGGCCGGGATCCTGATGTCGTCGGCCTCGTAGGGCGGCTCGATGTTCCTGACATTGGGGAGCTCGCCGCGCGGCTGCAGGTTGCCGTCGCGCTGCATCAGCCAGGTGGTGGTGCTGCCGTTGTGGTGGATGTCGCCCAGGAAGCGTCCGGCCGACTGCTCGACCCTCACCCGCTCGCGCACTTCGCTGGCGCGCGCCTCGAGGAGCTCGACGGTGATGCCGTACCTCGCCTCGAACGCCTTGATCACGGTCTTGTGGAACGGCGAGCCGATCGAGGCGGTGTAGATGACGAGCTTGCCTTCCTTTCGGGCGGCATCGACGACCTTCTGCCACTCGCCATCCTGCGCGGCGGCGGTCCGGCCGAGCGCGCCACTCGCGGCGAGGCCGCCCAGGACGACGTGTCTTCTCAACATGGCTGATCCTTCCCTGGTCGCCTTATAGCGTGCTGAGGCGCCGCTTGATGAAACGAAGCTGTACCCAACGGAACAGCACGACCAGCACCAGCATCAGCAGGCCGATGACGCTCACCTCCTCGGGCTTGCCGCTGCTCCACATCTTCAGCATCACCACCGACAGCACCTCTGTGCCGGGCGCGTAGAGCAGGATCGACGCCGAGAGCTCGCGCATGATGCCGAAGAAGATCAGCACCCAGCCGACCGCGAAGGCGGGCCAGGCCAGCGCCACCAGGATGCGGCCCAGCGTCTGCCACCAGTTGGCGCCATGCACGCGGCTGCATTCCTCGATGTCGGTCGCGATCTGGGCATAGGCCGCCGAGGTGACGCGCACGGCGACAGGCGTGCCGAGCGCCACGTAGGCCAGCAGCAGCGCCCACAGCGTGCCGTAGATCGGGATGGCGTGCGGCAGGATGGCGAAGCCCCACAGGAAACCGATGCCCAGCACCATGCCCGGCATCATCCAGGGCAGCCAGGCCAGGATGTCGATCAGCCGCCGGCCCTGCCAGCGGGTGCGCGTGGTGACGTAGGCCACGATGCCGCCCAGGAACATGGTGACGCTGGCGCCGACCACGCCCAGCAGCATGGTATTGCGCAGCGCCCGCCAGAACTCGCCATTCTCCCAGACGCTGCGGTAGTGATCGAGGGTCAGCATGTCGGCCTGGTAGAAGCCGAAGAACTGGAAGAACGAGCTGAGCAGGAGCTGGCCGACCGGAAGGGCGACGGTGAAGGCGAAGAAGGCGAGGCAGATCGCGAAGGTGAGCCAGCGCAGGGGCCCGAGCCGGGTGACGCTGGGCCGGTAACCCTTGCCGGTGACTGTTATGAAGCTGCGGCCGCCCAGCAGCCGGCCCTGGAGCACGAGCAGCAGGAACATCAGCGCCAGGGCGGCGAAGCCCAGCGCCGTCGCCGACTGGTAGTCGGGCTGCGCGCGCTGGGTGATCAGGTTGTAGATCTGGGTGGTGATGACGTTGATGCCGACCGGGGTGCCGAAGAACACGGCGGATTCGAACGATTCCATGCCGCGGATGAAGCTCAGGATGAAGGCCGAGGTGGTGACCGGCAGCATCAGCGCGAAGGTGACGCGCCAGAAGGTCTGCCAGCGCGTGGCGCCCGACATGCGGCTCGATTCCTCGAGCGAGGGATCCATGGCGCGAAACGCATCGACGACGAACAGGAAAATGAACGGCGTCGAGTATTGCATCATGTGCCAGATCACGCCGCCGTAGGAATAGACGTCGACCAGCGTCCCGTCCGATCCGGTGAGCCAGCGCCAGGCGAGGTTGATGGTGCCGACCTGGGCGTTGCCCAGCATCGCCCAGGCGGTCGCCGTCAGGATCGGCGGGATGAAGAAGGGCAGGGTGATCAGCACTTCCAGGACGCCGCGCGCCGGCGTGTCGGTGCGCGCCACGATCCAGGCCAGCAGGATGGCGAGCGCCAGCGACAGCACGGTCTTGATCAGCGACAGGCCCGCAGTGTTGGCGATCACCGTCAGGTTTTCGGCCGACAGCAGGCCGGCATAGCCGTCGAGGTTGAACGAGCCCGCGATGCCGGGCGGTGTCGAATGCAGGCTGCCGTAGAACAGCATCGCCATCGGGTAGAGCGTCAGGAAGGCGAGCAGCAGGATCAGCGCGGCGAGGCCGGCGGGCCGGCTGTAGCGCCAGAGGCCGCGCGGGCGCGCGGCCGTCGGGTCGGAAAGGCTGACGGCAACCGTCATCGGTGGCCGTCGCGCAGGCTACTCGGCCGCCATCGGCAATCTGTTGAGGAGTCCGAGCGGGCTCAGCGCCGTCTTGAGCTTCTCGGCATAGGCGTCGATCCAGTCGAGATTGGCCGATGCGATGAAGGCGCCGCCGCGGGCGCGGCGGTAGATGTCGGGATCGTCGACCGTCGCCGGCACCTTGCCGTCCTTCATCAGGGTCTGCGCCGCCTCGAGCAGGCGCTTGCGCGTGATGGCGATCATGCGGTCCGACGGCGCCAGGTGCTCGAGCGAGCGGTCGACGATCTCGCCCATGCATTCGATCATCGCCTGGTCCTGCCGGCCGATGCCCTGGATGCCGGAGTAGTTGACGTTCTTCTGCATGTCGCGATCGATGAAGTAGTCGTTCTCGCGCCGGGCGACGAGACGATGGCGGCCGAACCAGTCGTTGGTGTTGGGCAGGTATTCGACCTCGGGCTTGAGGCCGGGGATCCAGTCGCCGTTCTTCAGGGTCTCGAGCGGCCTCGTCTTCTTCTTCCAGGCGAGGTTGTAGGTCATGGTGTGGGTGTCATCCATCGGCACGTTGAGCGTGCACGCCAGCTGGTCCTCGAAATAGCCGTTCGGGGTGAGCGTGATGAACGGGAACATGAAGTGCGCGAAGCGATAATAGAGCGTGCCCGGGTCGGCCGGACGGTACGCCGCATACATCGTTCCCCAGTCGGTCTCGGTCGCCTTGTAGTCGGGCGCCCGGTCGGCAACGGCCCAGCGGTTCATGTCGTCGGGCGAGACGTGCTCCATCTCGACGCCGCCGACATGCAGGAAGCCGAAATGCGAGGTGTCGATGTCGCCTTCCAGCGACTGGAACCAGTTGCACTCGCGCATGTGCACGCGCGTGAAGCGCTCCTCCTCGGGCAGCATCATGATCTCGATGTTGGGCAGCTCCGGCGGCTGCTCGCGCGTGCCCATGTAGGTCCAGATGAAGCCCGAGCGCTCGACCACCTTGTAGGCCTTGGCATGGATGCGGTGCTTGAAGTCCTGGGCCGCTGGCACGTTCGGCATGTCGACGCAGTTGCCTTCGACGTCGAACTTCCAGCCGTGATAGATGCAGCGCAGGCCACCTTCCTCGTTGCGCCCGAAGAACAGCGAGGCGCAGCGGTGCGGGCAGCGGTGCTCCATGATGCCGACCTTGCCGTTGGTGTCGCGGAAGGCGACCAGCTGCTCGCCGAGCAGCATGAGCCGCATCGGCTCGCCGTCGGCCTTGAGCTCCGAGGACATGCAGGCAGGGATCCAGTATTCCCGCATCAGGTTGCCCATCGGCGTGCCGGGGCCGACGCGACACAGCATTTCGTTGGCGGCTGCAGTCAGCATGGTTTCCTCCGATTCATACGCACTGCGTACGTTTGCGCGAGTGTAGCAAATGCCGGGCTCAGAGTCCCTCGGGCCTGCGCGGCGGCCATATCTTCGCAAGCTCTCCGGTCGGGTTGGAGTAGGTCGCGAAATCGGCCTTGCCGCGCGACTCGTGGAAGTGGGCGAGCGCCCACACCACGGTCGGGAAGGCGAGCTCAGTCCACGGGATGTCCTTGAAGTCGACCAGCGCCACGTCCTCGCTCTCCGGGCCGGCCGCCACGTCGCCGCTGACCAGCCGCGCGCGGTACATGATCTGGACCTGGCCGATCCGCGCCACGCTGTACATGGCGAGCAGGCGGTCGATTTCGATAGTGGCGCAGGCTTCCTCGCGCGCCTCGCGCTGCGCCGCCTGCTCGGTCGTTTCGCCGAGCTCCATGTAGCCGGCCGGCAGGGTCCAGAATCCCTTGCGCGGCTCGATGGCGCGCTTGGCGATCAGGATCCGGTCGTTCCAGGTGCAGACGGCGCCGGCGACGATCTTGGGGTTCTGGTAGTGGATGAACTCGCAGCGCGCGCAGATCAGCCGCTCGCGGTTGTCGCCTTCGGGCACGCGCTTTTCGAAATGCTCGGGCGGATCCCAGGGGAGCCGCGGACGGTCGGGGACTGCGGGGGCGCTCATGGCCCGAGGCTAGGCGCTTAGCGGGCGCGGCTCGAATCAATTTTG
>CAZHQA010000002.1:20206-26453 GCA_964533955.1 uncultured Reyranella sp.
CTAGGCCGCGCGGATCAGCGCCGCGACGCCGGGCAGGGTCTTGCCTTCCATCCATTCGAGGAAGGCGCCGCCGGCGGTCGAGACGTAGGAGAATTTCTCCTCGACGCCGGCTGCGGCGAGCGCCGCCACCGTGTCACCGCCGCCCGCCACCGACAGCAGCTTGCCGGCGCCGGTCAGTTCGGCGACCGTGCGCGCCAGCGCCACCGTGCCCGCGTCGAACGGCTTGATCTCGAAGGCGCCGAGCGGGCCGTTCCATACCAGCGTGGCGCATTCGCCCACTTCCTTCTGGTAGAGCGCGATCGACTTCGGCCCGACATCGAGGATCATCTGGTCGTCCGGGCAGGCATTTGCATCGACCACGTTCGACGGCGCACCGGCCTTGAATTCGCCGGCCACCACGACGTCGACCGGCAGCAGGACGGTGCACTTCGCGGCCTTGGCCTTCTCGAGAATCTCGAGCGCGGTCTTGCCGAGATCCTTTTCCGACAGCGACTTGCCGACGTGGATCCCCTGCGCCTGCAGGAAGGTGTTGGCCATGCCGCCGCCGATGATCAGCTTGTCGACCTTGCCGACCAGATTGCCCAGGAGCTCGAGCTTGCTCGAGACCTTGGCGCCGCCGACCACGGCGCAGACCGGCCGCCGGGGATTGCCCAGCGCCTTGTGCAGCGCCTCGAGCTCGGCCTGCATCAGCCGGCCGGCGAGCGCAGGCAGGCGATGGGCGACGCCCTCGGTCGAGGCGTGCGCGCGATGGGCGGCAGAGAAGGCGTCATTGACATAGACGTCGCCCAGCGCCGACAGCGCGTCGACGAAGCCCTTGTCGTTCTTCTCCTCCTCCTTGTGGAAGCGCAGGTTCTCGAGCAGCAGCACCTCGCCGGGCTTGAGCGCCTTCACCGCCGTCTCGGCCGCCGGCCCGATGCAGTCCTCGGCGAAGGCGACCGGCTTGCCGAGCGCCCGGGCGAGCGGCTCAACCAGGGGCTTGAGCGACATTTCCGCCACGCGCTTGCCGTCGGGCCGGCCGAAGTGGGAGAGCACGACCACCTTGGCGCCCTTGGCGGCGAGCTCGTTCAAGGTCGGCACGGCCCGCTCGATGCGGGTGGCGTCCGTGACCTTGCCCGCCTTCATGGGCACGTTGAGGTCGACGCGCACCAGCACGCGCTTGCCCGACACCTTCTCTGAATCGATCGTCTTGAAGTCGTTCATTTATTCTTCCTGATAACAAAAACCAGCACGTCGCCGTCGCGCGTGGCGGAGACCAATTCGTGACCGGTCTGCCGGCAGTAGGCGGGGAAGTCCTGTTCGGCCGCCGGGTCGGTGGCGCGCACGGTCAGGAGACCGCCGACGTCGAGCTCGCGCATCTTTCGGTTGGCGCGCAGCACCGGCAGCGGACACAGCAATCCCGTGGCGTCGTATTCGAGCGAGCTAGTCACGCGGGCGATAGTACTTCATCGCTTCGGGCAGCCAATTCTTGAGGTCTGCGATGCGGGCCTCGTCGGTCGGATGGGTGCTCATCCATTCCGGCCCCTTCTTGCCCGGGTTGAGCGAGCGCAGGCGCTCCCAGAAGTCGATCGCCGCGTGCGGGTCGTAGCCCGCCATCGCCATCAGCACGAGCCCGATGTGATCGGCCTCCGATTCCTGCTTGCGCGACATCGGCATCAGGATGCCGTAGTTCACGCCGGCGCCGGCGGCCATGGCGGCAACGCTGATCGCGGCACTCGTGCCGGCGCTGGTGGCGCCGCTGCGGGCGCCGAGAACGGCCAGGCCAATCGTGAGCGCGGTGAGGCCTATCGTGGCTGCGCGCTGGTCACTCAACCGCTCGGCGCTGTGGCGCGCCAGCGCATGCGCCACCTCGTGGCCCATTACGGCGGCGAGCTCGGCATCGCTCTGCACGACCTGCAGCAGGCCGGTGTAGACCGCGATCTTGCCGCCGGGCAGGCAGAAGGCGTTCACCACGGGCTTGTTGATGGTGCGGAATTCCCAGTCGTAGTTCGGCGCCTTCCACATCCTGGCCGGGGGGGCCTCGGCGGCATCGGCGATGCGCCGGCCGACGCGATCGACGGTCGAGACCGCCCAGCCGCCGTCGCGCACTTCGACTTCGCGCGCCAGCAACTGATTGTAGGCGCGCTCGCCCATCTGGCGCTCTTCGTTCTCGCTCACCAGCATGAGCTGCGAACGGCCCGTCACCGGCGCCGACTCGCAGGCCGCCAGCAGCGGCGCCAGCAGGCAGACCGCCAGAAGCAGAATGAGACGTCCCCCCGAACGCATGGCCGGACTCTAGGGGCGGCGGCCGCTCAGGTCGAGAGGAAGCCCGGGCCGCCGCGGCGCTTCAGTTCGAGGCCGACGTCGCGGCCTAGCGTTTCGGCGTCCACCGGCGCGCCCTGCCGTTCAGCGGCCAAAAGCTCGGAGCCATCAGGCTTCACGATGAGCCCACGCAGCCTGAGTGAATCGCCCGCCAGCACGGCGTGCCCGGCAATCGGCGTGCGGCAGGAGCCGTCCAGCACCGCCAGCATGGCGTGCTCGGCGGCGACACAGGTTGCGGTCGGCTCGTCGCTGATGGCGGTGAGCCAGCCGCGGGTTCGCGCATCGTCGGACCGGCATTCGATGCACACCGCGCCCTGGCCGACGGCCGGCAGGATCTCCGCCTCGGGCACCGGCGTGCCGACATGAGCCATGCCGAGCCGCTTCAGGCCGGCAAGCGCCAGCAAGGTTGCCTCGACGACGCCCGCCTCGCGCTTGGCCAGCCGGGTGTCGACATTGCCACGCAGGTTCACGATCTGAAGGTCCGGGCGCAGGTGGAGGAGCTGCGCCTTGCGGCGCAGTGCCGAAGTGCCGACGACAGCGCCGCGCTCGAGATCGGCGATGCGCCTTGTCTCTCCGGCGATCAGCACGTCGCGTGCATCTTCGCGCGGCAGGAAGGCCGCGATCTCGAGCCCGGCCGGCTGTGCCGTCGGCATGTCCTTCATGCTGTGCACGGCGGCGTCGATCCGCCCTGCCAGCAGCGCCTCCTCGATCTCCTTGACGAACAGCCCCTTGCCGCCCGCTTCGCTGAGCGGACGATCCTGGATGGCATCTCCCGTTGTGCGGATCGTGACGATCTCGATCGCATCGGGCGCGGCCAGCGCCGGCACGGCTGCCACCAGTGCGTCGCGCACGAGTCCGGCCTGTATCAGTGCCAGCTTGCTGCCGCGTGTGCCCAGACGGAGGAGGGAAGCCATGCCGCTGCTCTAGCTTAGTCGGCCGGCCGACGCTAGAAGTCGGGCATGCGCGTGCTGGGCATCGAAACAAGCTGCGACGAGACGGCGGTCGCCGTCGTCGAGGCGCAGGACGGAGAAGAGGGGGCGGTCGGCGCGCCCGTCGGGCGCATCCTGGCCAACGTCATCTACAGCCAGCTGAGCGAGCATCGCCGTTTCGGCGGCGTGGTGCCGGAGATCGCCGCGCGCGCGCATCTCGAACGGATCGATGGCCTGCTGACCGACGCGCTCGCCGACGCCGGCGTCGGCCTCGAGGACCTCGACGGCATCGCCGTCACGGGAGGGCCGGGCCTGATCGGCGGCGTGATGGTGGGCGTCATGACCGGCAAGGCGCTGGCGTTTGCGCACGACAAGCCTTTCCTGGCGGTGAACCACCTCGAGGGTCACGCGCTGTCGGTGCGCCTCACCGAGGAGGTGGCCTTTCCCTACCTGCTGCTGCTGGCGTCGGGCGGGCACTGCCAGTTGCTGACGGTGCGCGGGCCCGGCGACTTCGTGCGGCTTGGCACCACGATCGACGACGCGGCCGGCGAATGCTTCGACAAGACCGCGAAGCTGCTCGGCCTCGGATTTCCCGGTGGGCCGGCGATCGAGCAGCGGGCGAAGGAGGGCGATGCGCAACGCTTCACCCTGCCGCGGCCGATGTGGCGCAAGCCTGGCTGCGATTTCTCCTTTTCGGGATTGAAGACGGCCGTGCGCCAGGCGGTCGAGAAGCTGCCAACTGGCGATCACCAGGCGGTGGCCGATCTTTGCGCCTCTTTCCAGCGCACGGTCGGCGATGTCCTGGCCGACCGCTGCGCCAACGCGCTCAAGCTCTCGCCGGCGTCGACACTCGTCGTGGCCGGCGGCGTGGCGGCCAACATCTATTTGCGTGGCCGGCTGGAAAAGACCGCCAGCGAGCACGGCGCCCGCCTGGTCGCGCCGCCGGTGAAGCTCTGCACGGACAACGGCGCTATGATCGCCTGGGCCGGGCTGGAGCGCTTGCGACTGGGCATGACGGATGCGCTCGATTTCCGGCCGCGGCCGCGCTGGCCGCTGGACGCGATGAGCCCGGGTCGATGAGCAAGGTGCCGACATGAGTGACAAGCTTGACGTCTTCGCGCTTTTCCCGACCCCGATCGTGCATTTCGAGGTGCCCGACAACGTCGCGCTCAATGCCGACCTGAGGGCAGCCATCGAGAAGCGGCAGAAGACCGACACCGGCACGTTGCATTCCAACTACGGCGGCTGGCAGTCGACCTGGGACATGGACAAATGGGGCGGCGCGGCCGCCATCAAGCTGCTGGCCTATGCCCGCAACACCGCCAACCGCGCCACCTGCAATCGCCAGGGCCAGGAGGTGACGATCGCCTGGAAGGCGAACATGTGGGCCAACGTCAATCGCGCCGGCCACGGCAACGAGTTCCACGCTCATCCCGGCAGCTTCTGGGCCGGCGTCTACTACGTCGACGACGGCGGCATCGGCGCTGATCCGTCCCTCGAAGGCTCGCTCGAATTCATGGATCCGCGCGGGCCGGGCGTCACGATGTACGCGCCGACCCTTGCCTTCAATTGTCCCGGCGGGCTCTCCGTCGGCGCCAACGAGGTGGTGGTCCCCAGGGCCGGTCTCATGGTGCTCTTCCCGGGCTGGGTGCTGCATCAGGTGCGGCCCTACAAGGGCAGCGCCGAGCGCATCTCCATCGCCTTCAACCTCAGCCTTTGACCGGATACCCCCATATCGGCGTGGTGGGGGGCGGCGCCTGGGGCACGGCGCTCGCCAGCCTGGCGCGGCGCGCGGGCCGACAGGTGACGCTGTGGTCGCGCGATCCGTCGATCTCGCAGGCGATCGCCACCAAGCGCGCCAATCCGATCTATTTGCCCGGCGTCACGCTGGACGCCGGCATCGAGGCGGCGCGCGATCTCGCGGGCCTTGCGCCGTGCGACGCGCTGTTGCTGGTGGCGCCGGCCCAGGCCGCGCGGTCGCTGGCGCCGCGCCTGCCGGGGACCGGCCCGATCGTGATCTGCGCCAAGGGCATCGAGGCCTCGACCGGGCTGCTGATGCCCGAGCTGATGTCCGAGCTGCTGCCGGCACGGCCGCTCGCCATGCTGTCGGGGCCGAGCTTTGCCGAAGAAGCGGTGCGTGGCCTGCCGACCGCGGTCAGCATCGCCACGGTCGATCCTCATCTCGGCCGGCATCTCGCCGCCAGCCTCGCCGCCGGCGCCTTTCGGCCCTACTGGACGCACGACATCCTGGGCGTCGCCCTGGGCGGCGCGGTCAAGAACGTGCTCGCCATCGCCGCCGGCATCGTCGAGGGCCGCGGGCTCGGCGCCAATGCCACCGCGGCGCTCATTACCCGCGGCTTTGCCGAGATGGCCCGGCTCGGCCTGGCGATGGGGGCCGAGCTCGAGACGTTGACCGGCCTGAGCGGGCTGGGCGACCTCGAACTCACCTGCCACGGCCCGCTCTCGCGCAACCGTTCGCTCGGGATCGCGCTCGCCAGGGGCCTGTCCCTGGCGCAGCACATGGCGGGCAAGCGCCAGATCGTCGAGGGCGAGGCCACGGCGCCGGCGGTTCTCGCACGCGCGAAGCGACTGGGAATCGAGATGCCGATTTGTGACGCGGTCGATGCTATCCTGCACCGCGGCGCCGACCTCGACGAGGCGATCCGGGCACTGTTGTCGCGTCCACTCAGGCGCGAGGGCGAGTAGCCCACTCGAAGCAAGGGGAGTGAAATGGCTCATTGGCTCATCAAGTCCGAGCCGTCGACCTATTCCTGGGACCAGTTCGTGAAGGAGAAGCGCACCTCGTGGACAGGCGTGCGCAACTTCCAGGCCGCGGCCAACCTCAAGGCCATGACGGCGGGTGATCGCTGCTTCTTCTATCATTCGGGCGAGGGCAAGGAGATCGTCGGCATCGCCGAAGTGGTGAAGACCGCCTATCCCGATCCGACCGACAAGGAGGGCAAGGCGGTGACCGTCGACGTGAAGGCGGTCGCGCCGGTCAAGCAGCCGGTGACGCTCGC
>CAZHQA010000002.1:26553-28192 GCA_964533955.1 uncultured Reyranella sp.
CAAGTGATCGACAATACCCGCGGCATCCTCGCGATGTCGGCGTCGGTCGTGGTGTTCATCTTCAACGACGCATTGATGAAGCTGGCCAGCGAGACCATGCCGGCCCTGCAGGCGATCGGCCTGCGCGGCATCTTCGCCACAGGCTGGTGTGCGCTGGCGATCACGGTGCGCGGCGAATGGCGCCAGGCCCATCGGCTCGCCCATCCGGCGGTGGCGCTGCGGGGCTTCCTCGAAGCGGCGGCGGCCGTCACCTATCTCGTGGCGCTGGCCTTCATTCCCTTCGCCATCGCCACGGCGGCGAACATGTCGACGCCGCTCTTCCTCGCGATCCTCGCCGTCCTGATGCTGCGGGAAAAGGTCGGCTGGCGGCGCTGGAGCGCCGTCGTCGTGGGCTTCGTGGGCGTGCTGCTGGTGATCCAGCCCGAGCCCGGCGACGTCAATGTCTGGACCTGGCTGGTGGTGCTGTCCTCGCTGCTCGGCGCCCTGCGCGACGTCATTGCCCGCTGGGTGCCGCCCGCGGTGCCGAGCCTGGTGGTGTCGCTGAGCTCGGCCGTGACGGTGGGCGTGGTCGGCTGCCTGTGGGTCACCATCGAGGGCTGGCAACCGATGCCGGCGCGCGGCATCGCCTATGTCGCGGGCTCCTCGCTCCTGCTGGCGGCGGGCTACCAGTTCCTGATCATCGCCCTGCGCTCGCGCGCGGAATATTCGGTGATGGGCGCCTTCCGCTACGGCTCGGTGCTGTGGGCGATCGTGCTCGGCTACGCGCTGTGGGACGACGTGCCCAACGGTCTGGCCTTTCTCGGCATCGCCGTGGTCGTGGCTTCGGGGCTTTACATCCTCCGCCGCGAACGGGTGCGTCGTCTGGCGGTGCCGAGATGAAGGAGTGGGTGCCGCGTTACCGCGCCACCCAGGCCTGGTAGTCGCGAGCCACGTCCTCGACGGCGGTCTCGTAGATCCGCTTGCCGTGCTCGGGCGTGGCGAGATTGGGATCCGAGCCGATGCGGCCATCGGGGAAGGCGCGGCGGTAATCCTCGGCATCGGCGAACGAGCCGTTCGGCGCGACCCGGGGTTCCATCGGCTTCTGCTGCATGGTCTCGGGGAAGCGGTACCAGGTGAGCGCCACTTCCGACGGCGTGGCATGGCTGCCTTCCGAGCCGCCATAGAACTCGCGCCGCAGCGAGGTGACGCCGCCGCTTTCCCACCAGTTGCGCAGCACGCACTTGAGCGGCGGCTGGTTGCTCATGCGCTCGAGCGAACGCTCGGCGTAGATCTCCGAGAACGACGCCGTCACCGTGGCGATGTTGCCGCCATGGCCGTTGAGGAAATAGAAGCGCGTGAAGCCGTTGCGCGCCAGCGACATTACCTGGTCGCGGATCAGCGCGATCAGGGTCGATGGCCGCACCGTCATCGAGCCGGGGAAGGCGAGGTGATGTTGCGCCATGCCGACCGAGATGGTGGGCGCCACCAGCGCGCCGACCTTCTCGCCGACGCCGCGGCCGATCATCTCGGCGGTCAGCGCATCGGTGCCGATCAGCCCGGTCGGGCCGTGCTGCTCGGTCGAGCCGATCGGAATGATGATGCCGGTCTTGGTCTTGAGATAGTCCTCGACGAACTGCCAGGTCTTGAGCTGAAGCTGCAC
>CAZHQA010000002.1:28292-58066 GCA_964533955.1 uncultured Reyranella sp.
GCTTCGCAGGTCATGTTGCGGCAGACGTAGAGCGCAGGCTTGCCGCCGACCAGGCCCTTGCCGGCGGCAGGGTGGCCGGCGGGCAATTCGGTGTCGGGCCGCAGGCGGCGCACGACCTTGTTGGGCAGGCTCCTGTCATAGGCGGCGCGGCGCAACGCTTCGGTCGCGGGCTGGGCAGGATCACCCACGATCACCAGCTCGATGGCGTTCTGCAGCAGGTCGTAGCCGTTGAGCAGGCTGATCAGCGGAAAGAAATTGCTTTCGAGCTCGCCGGCGAACGCGGCGACCTGTCGCCGCGCCTTGTCGTGCCAGGCTGCCTCGCCCGTCAGCACCCACAGGCGGGCGAATACGCCGACCAGGGTGCCGTTGCCGGCGGGCACGGCGTTGTCGTGGCAATGCTTGTTGCGCACGATCAGGTCGGCCGCATCGTCGGCGGTGATGAAGTAGCCGCCGCGGCCCGGGTCGGCGAAGTGCCGGTCGAGCACGCCGATCAGCGCCTGCACCTCGCCGACATAGACGGCCTCGCCGGTCGCCTCGAACAGCGCCAGGCCGGCGCGCGCCATGTTGGCGTAGTCGTCGAGCGTGCCGCGGTGCAGGCTCTTGGCGGAACGCCGCGAATGGAACAGTCGGCCGTCGTCGCTGCGCATATGGTCCATGACGAAGCGCCAGGCGCGCACCGCTGCCGTCAGCCAGTCGTCGCGCCGGAACACCACGGAGGCATTGGCGAGAGCGGCGATCGTCAGCCCGTTCCAGTCGGCCAGCACCTTGTCGTCCCAGCCCGGCCAGACGCGCCTGTCGCGCACCGCCTTGAGCTTCTGGCGCAACGTCGCGAGGCGCCGCTCTTCGCCGTCGCTCAAGAAGGCCGGCGCGCGATTGCGATGCAGGATGTTGCGATGCTCCCAATTTCCGTCAGCCGTGGCGTCGTACGCCGTCCGGAAGAAGGCCCCGTCTTCGGCGCCGAGGACCGCGTCGATCTCGGCCGCATCCCACACGTAGAACTTGCCCTCGACGCCTTCGGAATCGGCGTCGTAGCTCGCGGCAAAGCCGCCGCCGTCGGCCGTCATCTCGCGCAGCACCCAGTCGCACGTCTCGGCGACGCGCTGGGCGTAGAGCGGGCGCCTGGTCTCTTGCCAGACCAGCGTCAGGAGATCGACGAGCTGGGCGTTGTCGTAGAGCATCTTCTCGAAATGCGGGATCAGCCACTGGTTGTCGGTGGCGTAGCGCGCGAAGCCGCCGCCCAGATGGTCGTAGATGCCGCCCTGGCACATGCGGTCGAGCGTGACCGTTACCGCGTCGAACAACGGCTTCTTGGCGCGGTCGTGCAGCCAGGCGCGCCAGATCTGCTCGAACAGGTAAGGCGAGGGAAACTTCGGCGCCGATCCGAAGCCGCCCCATTCGGCATCGCATTCCTCGCTGAGGCGGGTGGCGATGCGGTCGAGCAGGCCCGGTGGCAGCAGCGGCCCTTCGCTGCGGATCTCGATGGCCCGGTTGACCGCCTTCTGGTTCAACGCCTTCAGGAGCCCGGCGCGATGGGTCTCGACTTCCTGCGGCTTGTCGTGGAAGGCCTGCGACACGCCCTTGAGCACATCGACGAAGCTCGGCCGCCCGTAGCGCGCGGGAGTGGGGAAGTAGGTGCCGCCCCAGAACGGCTCGCCGGCCGGCGTGCAGAACATGGTGAGCGGCCAGCCGCCGTTCTCGCCCAGCAGCTGGAGCGCCTGCATGTAGATCGCGTCGACGTCGGGCCGCTCCTCGCGGTCGACCTTGATGTTGACGAACAGCGCGTTCATCACCGTCGCCACTTCTTCGGATTCGAAGCTCTCGTGCGCCATGACGTGGCACCAGTGGCAGGCGGCATAGCCGACCGAGAGCAGGATCGGCCGGTTGCTGCGCTTGGCCTCGGCCAGCGCTTCCTCGCCCCACGGCCACCAGTGCACCGGGTTGTCGGCGTGCTGCAGGAGGTAGGGGCTGGTCTCGCGGCCGAGCCGGTTCATGCCGCGCCCTCTCCGAGGTTGCCCTCGCTGTTGATCAGGAGAACGCGCGAGCGACCGTCGAGGTGCAGGGCCTTGAAGGCGGCGTCCTCGGTGCAGACCCGGGTCAGGCCGGCGAGGCCCGCGCAGCCCGACGGTCCGGAGGCGATCGGCGGGTCGCTCTCGAGCGGATGCGCGAGCAGGTGCCGCGCCGGCATGACGTGGTCCTCCTCGATGGTCATGAACCAGTCGGTACCCAAGCCGACCACCGGCCAGGTGAGGGGCGAGATCTCGCGGCACGCCAGGCCGCCCATCGCCGTCTCGGCATTGCCGCTGGCGAGCGCCGGCTTGCCCGCGAGGTTGCTCTGGAACCAGCAATCGGCGCTCTGCGGCTCGACGACCACGAAGACCGGCCGATGCGGCAGCACCGCCCACAGGTGGCCGATCAGTGCCGCCGCCAGCCCGCCCACGCCGGCCTGCACGAAGACATGCGTGGGAGCCGCTTTCCACTGGCGGACGATCTCGTCGGCGAGCTGCGTGTAGCCGCGCATGACGTCGCGCGGCGTCGCTTCATAGCCCTCCCACGACGTGTCGGAGATGATGATCCAGCCCTTTTCCTCGGCCTGCAGGCGGCATTGCGCGACGGCGGCTTCGTAGTCGCCGTCGACGCGGATCACCTCCGCGCCGCGCGCGCGGATCGCCGCCTCCTTCTCGGCCGAGGTGAAGCGGGGCAGGAAGATCGTGCACGAGGCGCCGACCGACTGTGCACCGAGCGCCACCGAGCGGCCGTGATTGCCCGAGCTTGCCGTGGTGAAGACCGTTTCCGCGGCCCCCTGTTCGGGGTGGGCTGCGACGTATTCATGGACGGCGAAGACCCCGCCCAGCGCCTTGAAGGCGCCGAAGCCAAAGCGCTGGCTCTCGTCCTTGACGCGGATTTCGCCGACTCCCAGACGCGCGGCAAGGTTGGGCAGCGAATAGAGCGGCGTCGGGCCGTGGGTATCGTGCAACAGGGCGCCGACATCGGGCACACGGTCGGGATCGATCACGGCGCGCTGCTCGTCGCCATACGCGTGCTTGCGCGCCGCACGCGGGTTTGCCGCCAGCCAGGAAAGGTCCATGCGCCCTCATAGCATGGCCCCGCCGGTCGATATCCCGTAAGCTGCGCCAAACGGAGAGACCGCATGAAAGTGAACGTCGAAGTGACATGCACGCCCGAGGAGGCGCGCGCCTTCTTCGGCTTGCCCGATCTTGGGCCGATGCAGCAGCGCGTCATGGGCGAGATCGAGGAGCGGCTGCGCTCCAGCTTGAACGCCATGGCCCCGGAGGCCATCTTCAAGACGTGGATTCCCGCGTCGATGCAGGGCATCGACCAGATGCAGCAGCTGCAGCAGGCCTTCTGGTCGCAGCTCGCGACGATCGCCAGCGGCAGCGGCAAGAAGGAGTAGCGGCAAGATGAGCAATCGCGAGAAGCCGGGCGATCCCGCGCCCTACTACGAGGCGCATGTCTTCTGCTGCACCAACAAGCGGCCCGACGGCCATCCGCGCGGTTCGTGCTCGGACAAGGGCAGCGAGGCGTTGCGCGACTACATGAAGGACAAGGCCAAGGCGCTCGGCCTCAAGAAGGTGCGCATCAACGCCTCGGGCTGCCTCGACCGCTGCGAGCTCGGGCCGACCGTGGTGATCTATCCCGAGGGCGTCTGGTACGCCTGCGCTACCAGGGAAGACATTGACGAAGTTCTGCAGACGCACCTGGTGCAAGGCGGCCGCGTCGAGCGCTTGATGCTCAAGACCGCCGACCGGCTGCCCAAGGATCGCGTTTCCCCTCCCCCGTCTTCTGGGGAGGTGTCGCGGTAATCCGCGACGGCGGGGTTCACTCCAGCAGTTCGCTGAGCCGCCGTATGACTCGCGTTGGCTGGGCGGTGGCGTGGGCGGGAATGCCGGCGCCGTAGGGGTCGTACCAGATGCCGCACAGGCCGAGCTTCTGCGGCGCCACGACCTCCCATTCGTAATTGTCGCCCACCATCCAGGTGTCGCAGGCCTCGCAGCCGAGCCGCTGCAGGGCATGACGATAGACAGCCGGCTCGGGCTTGCCCTGGCCGAACTCGCCTTCGATCTGGATGTGGTGGAAGCGATGCTCGAGATCGAAGCGCTCGATCTTGGCGCGCTGGATGTCGCTCGCGCCGTTGGTCACCAGGGCAAGCTTCACGCCGGCCTCGCGCAGGGCGTCGACCGTGGCATGGGCGTCGGGGTAGAGGCGGTACTCGTTGCGCCGCATTTCGGTGAAGGCGTCGGCGATCTTGTCGGCGAGGTCCTGATCGTGCTGGCCGATGCGGGCCAGCCCCTGGCGCACCGCGAGCCGTCGCGCCTGCGGGATGTCGAGGCGCCACTTCGCGGCCGCAGCCGGGTCTGTCCAGAAGCTGCGCGAGGCGTCCATCACGGCCACGCGCGCACGCTCGATCGCCGCGGCATCATGGGCATCGAGATGGACGGCGAAGACATGCAGCAGGCGCGTCCACGCCTCCTCCGGCTGCGCGTAGGCCCGGATCAGCGTGTCGTCGAGATCGAACAGGATGGCTTTGGGCAGAGGCGGCATCAATTCGTCGTCGCTGACACGAAGCTCGAAGGCGCGGGACTGACCACCGTGCTGCGCTCGCCCTGCACTTCGATCACCGCCAGGGTGCGCTCGGCCCGGCCGTCGGGCAGGAAGCGGAACACGCCGTCGACGCCCGACCAGCCATTGGGATTGGTGATCGCCTCGGCCGAGAAGTCGCCGCCGGGTTTCAGTCGCGCGAGCCGGGCGGCCAGCGCCACCGCGTCGTAGGCGAGCGAGGCGAGCCGGGGCGGCGGCCGATTGTAGGTCGCCACGAACTTGCGCTCGAAGTCGGCGCGCCGCGCCGGATCGGGCGCGGCATACCAGGCGCCGCGCAGCAGCGAGTCCGAGCCGATGCCGGGCACGTCCCACACGCCGGTGCCGATCAGCTGGACCGAATTGCTGTCGATGCCGGCGGCGGAAAGCGACGCCAGCACCGAAGTCAGGCGGGGCGGCGCCACGGGCACCAGCACGGCGGTCTTGCCCTCGCCCTTGTTGATCGCCTCGCCGAGCCGCTTGGCCGCCTGCGTGAGGTCGAGGTTCTCGGGGAACAGCTCGGTCGCCACGATCTGGCCGCCGCGCTGACCCACGTAGCCCTGCAGCGTGCGCACCATCTGATCGCCGTAGGTGGTCTGCGGCGCAAAGGCGGCGAAGCGCTTGATGCCGACCGACAGGGCGTAGTCGACGACGCGGCGCACCTGGGGAGGTGCGGCGATGCCCATGATCCAAACGCCGGGCTGGGCTGCCTGATCGTCGTTCGAGAACGAGATGACGTTGGCGCCCCCTTCCTTGACCAGCGGCGCCAGCCCGCGGGCCGACGAGCCGAACAGCGGGCCCAGCACCAGGGCCACGCCCTCGGTGCGCGCCTTGCGATAGGCCTGGTTGGCCTGGTCGGCGGAGTCGCCGCTGTCGTAGCTCGCCAGCGCCAGTTCCTTGCCGCCGGTGTCGAACAGGGAGAGCTCGGCGGCCTGCTGCATGGCCTGGCCGATCGGCGCCGAACGGCCGGTCAGCGGCAGCATCAGCGCCACGCGAATCTTGCCCGAAGCGGTGATCGGCGAGCCCGGCTTGGGCGTGGTCGTGGCCGTGGCTGCCGGCGTGCTAGTCTGGGGAGTATCGGTGCAGGCGCCGAGCAGAACGGCGACTGTCACAATCCCAAGAAAGAAGCGCATCGGCGCGAAACTCCGGCAGACGGATCGAGATGGACGGCAACGGGCGACCACAAGCTAGCGACGGGCAGGCCCGGCGTAAACCGCCCGTGGTCCCGGGCCTCCATATTGTCGCAACGCCGATCGGCAACCTCGGCGACATTACGCTGCGCGCGCTGGACGTGCTGGCCGCCGTCGACCTGATCGCCTGCGAGGACACGCGGGTGTTCGCCAAGCTCGCCGGTCCCTACGGCATTTCGGCGCCGACCATTTCCTACAGCGACGCCACCCAGGACGCGAGCGAGCCGCGCATCCTGCGGGCCCTGGCCGAAGGCAAGCGCGTGGCGCTGGTCTCCGATGCCGGCACGCCGCTGATCTCCGATCCGGGCTATCGCCTGGTGCGCGCGGCACTCGCCGCCGGCCATGTGGTCAGCGCCGTGCCCGGCGCGTCGGCCGTTCCGATGGCGCTGGCGCTGTCGGGCTTGCCCACCGACCGCTTCTTCTTCGGCGGCTTCCTGCCGGCGCGACAGACCGAACGCCGCCGCGCGATCGCCGAGGCAGGCGTCGTGCCGTCGACGCTGGTCTTCTTCGAGGCGCCGCACCGGCTGGCCGCCTCGCTCGCCGACCTGGCCGAGCTGCTGGGCGAGCGGCCGGCCGCGGTGGCGCGCGAACTCACCAAGCTGTTCGAGGAGGTACGCCGCGCGCCGCTTGGCGAGCTGGCCAGGCATTATGCCGGGCCGGGCGAGATCCGGGGCGAGATCGCCATCGTGATCGGCCCGCCCGGGGAGGCCGCCGCACCGCCGGCGGGCATGCTCGACGAGGCGCTGCGCCAGGCGATGGCCGGCGCGTCGGTCAAGGACGCCGCCGCGGAGGTGGCGGCCCGCTTTGGCCTCAGGCGCCGCGATGTCTATGCTCGCGCGCTCGAGCTCAAGCGACAGGCCGGCGAGAAAGAGAACGATCCGACATGACCACGGAAACCCGCCAGCGCGCCTATCGTCTCGGCCATTTCGCCGAGCTCTGCGCCGTGTGGCGGCTGAGGCTCGCCGGCTACTCGATTCTCGAACGGCGCTACAGGACCCGGCTGGGCGAGATCGACATCGTGGCGCGGCGCGGCGGCATCCTGGCGTTCGTCGAAGTCAAGGCACGCGGCGATTACGACAAGGCGGGTTTCTCGCTCTATGCCCGCCAGTTCGGCCGGGTAGCGCGCGCGGCGAGCATGTTCCTGGCCCATCATCCGCGCTACGCCGCCCACTCGGTGCGCTTCGACGCGATCCTCGTCGTCGGCTGGTGGCCGCGCCATCTACCGGATGTGTGGCGTCCGCCGGAGTAACATGTGTCGTCCGATCAACTTGCAGATTTGATTGGCCTTTGCGCGGGCGATGGCCGGCGCATCGACCTGCTCGAGGCGGCGCTGACGATGAGCGTCCTGCAGCGCGGCGAACCGATCGACCTCGTGCCGCTGCGCCAGCATGTCGCCAGCATGGCGGCCGATCTCGCCGACCTGGTGCACCGGCGCGGCGCCGCCGCCGAACGGCTGGCCGAAGTGATCGCCAGATCCTATGCCTTTCGCGGCGACAGCGAGACCTATGACGATCTGCAGAACGCCGACCTTGCGCGCGTGATCGAGCGGCGCAAGGGCCTGCCGGTGGCCCTGTCGATCCTCTATCTCCATGTCGCGCGTGCCCAGGGCTGGGATGCCGAAGGCCTGGCCTTTCCCGGTCATTTCCTGATTCGCGTGGCCATCGACGGCGCGCGTCATGTCGTCGACCCGTTCCATGACGGGATGGTGCGCGATGCAGCACAGCTGCGCGAGCTGGTGCGCCGCGTGCTGGGCGCCGATGCCGAGCTGCAGCCCGGACACTTCGATGCCGTGCTCGACCGAGACGTGCTGCTCAGGCTGGAGAACAACGTCCGCCTGCGGCTTGCCAAGGCCGAGGACTGGCCGGGTGCGGCACGTTCGCTCGACCGCATGCTGGCGATCGCCCCCGACCGGCCGGAGCTGCTGTTCGAGTCGGGACAGATCAACGCCCGGCTCGACAAGCGCCGGGCCGCGATTGTCGCCTTCGAGCGCTTCCTCGCCATCGACGCCGGCCGGGGCGATACCGCGCTGCGCCGTCAGGCCTCCACTCTGTTGCAGGAACTGCGCCGCGGGCTTAACTGAATTCTGGATTTCCTCGCCATTCACATGGGGAGGAAGGGTGTCGGAGAAACGCATGCAGCTCAAAGTCGCCATTCAGATGGACCATGTGTCGACCATCGACATCGACGGCGATTCGACCTTCGTGCTGGGCCTGGAGGCCGAACGGCGCGGCTACGAGGTGTGGCACTATACGCCGCCCGAGCTGATCTTCCGCGACCGCAAGTTGCTGGCGCGCGCCCAGCCGATGAAGCTCCGGCGCGAGAAGGGCAATCACTTCACGCTGGGTGAATCGCAGACGATCGACCTTGCGACGTTCGATGTCGTGCTCCTGCGCCAGGATCCGCCGTTCGACATGTCGTACATCACGACCACGCACCTTCTCGAGCACATCCATCCGGCAACGCTGGTGGTGAACGATCCGGCCTCGGTCCGCAACGCGCCGGAAAAGCTCTATGTCACGCACTTCGACAATGTCATGCCGCCCACGCTGATCACCGCCGACCCGCGGGCGCTGCGCGAGTTCCGCGCCGAGCACAAGGACATCATCCTGAAGCCGCTGTTCGGCAATGGCGGCGCCGGGGTGTTCCGCGTGCGGCCAGACGACGAGAACTTCGCCTCGCTGCTCGAGATGTTCTCGCAGCGCAGTCGCGAGCCGCTGATCGCCCAGCGCTATCTTCCCGCGGTGCGCCAGGGCGACAAGCGCATCATCCTGATCGACGGCAAGCCGGCCGGCGTGATCAACCGGGTGCCGGCCGAGGGCGAGGCGCGCTCGAACATGCATGTCGGGGGCCAGGCGGTGAAGGCCGAGCTCAGCAGGCGCGATCGCGAGATCTGCGATACGATCGGGCCGGAGCTGGCCCGGCGCGGCATGATCTTCGTCGGCATTGACGTGATCGGCGACTACCTTACTGAGATCAACGTCACTTCTCCGACGGGCCTGCAGCAGATCAATCGCTTCGACGACGTGTCGCTCGAGGCCGCGATCTGGGATTGCATCGAGACGCGTTACCAGGCCACGCGCGGCCGCAAGCACTGAACCAACAGGGGCACGCATGATCCGCCGGACTCTTCTTGCTGTTGCACTGGCTGCCCCCGCCGCGCCGGCCTGGGCGCAGATCGAGGGCCTGACGCTGAAACCCATCGTCAAGGCGGTGCGCGAAGGCGACGAGGAGAAAGTGCGCCAGTCGCTGCTCAAGGGCGAAAATCCCAATCAGGCCGACAGCAACGGACAGCCGCTCCTGATGGTGGCCGTAATGGCGGGCCAGATTGGGATCGTCGAGACGCTGCTCAAGGGTGGTGCCATCGTCGATTCGACGGACCGCGAGGGCTACACCTCGCTGATCCGCGCCGCCGAGAAGGGCGACGTCGACATCGTCGACACGCTGTTGAAGCGCAACGCCAAGACCTCCGCGCAGTCGCGCCAGGGCGTGACCGCCCTGATGGTGGCGGCGCGACTCGGCCACGCCGAGGTCGTGCGCCTCCTGCTCGAAAAGAAGGCCAACCCCAACACCGCCGACTTCACGGGCCGCACCGCACTCACCTTCGCCCGCCAGGCCGGCAAGCCGACCATCGAAGCGATGCTGCGCAAGGCCGGCGGCCACGAATGACGGGTCGCCGATGACGGGAGCGGCCGGCAAAGCCGCGCCGATCTGGATCACGGGACGGCTGGCGATCGACCCGGCCGAGATCCAGGAGAGCTTCGTGCGTGCCGCGGGGCCGGGCGGCCAGCATGTCAACACCACCTCGACGGCAGTGCAGCTGCGTTTCGACGTGCGCCATTCGCCCTCGTTGCCCGACGACGTGCGAACCCGGCTCGAGCGCCTGGCCGGCCGGCGGCTGACGCGCGACGGTGTGCTGGTGCTGCACGCTCAGGGCGAGCGCAGCCAGAAGCGCAATCGCGAGGAGGCGCTGGCCCGCCTGGTCGAGCTGGTGCGCGCCGCCGCGCGGCCGCCGCTCAAGCGCAAGCCGACCAGGCCCACCAAGGGCAGCAAGCAGCGGCGGCTCGACACCAAGAAGCGCCACGGCGCGCTGAAGTCGCTGCGCGGCAACCGTCCCGACGATTAGAGCATTCCGCTCTAGCCTTCTGGCTGTTTCAGATCAGGTCTTTGTCGGCGAACCGTCGGAGTCGGTCGGCTCGGCACCGATCTTGCGCTGGGCCGCCTTCACTTCGGGCAGCACGCTCGGCTTGTTCCTCTTGTGGCTCATGCCCTCCTCCGTGGCGACCTCGAGCTGGCGAGCCTCGAGTTCCCATTCCTGGAGCACCGTCGTTTTTTCGGCGTGGGTCAATTCCGTGTTGGCGACGACCTCGGAGGGCCGGTCGAAGACACTGCCCGGGTTGGTCAGAGCCTTGTGCTTGTCGAGTTCGGCCATAACCGTCTCCTCCTATGAGAGAAAGTGGGGGCCTGCCCTTGCGCAAGCCGCGCCATGGTGAACGGTACTGGGCGACAAACGTTTCGCCTTCTTCGCGCTTGCAGCCCTTATCCCGTCGGCTCGCACACCCCATGTCTTGGCTTGTCGCGAACGAACAACAACATCGCGGCGGGAACCCCCAAATGATAATTGATCCGGACGGCCGGGCCTTAGGCCCGACAAACATCGACTCCCGACCTGCCGGCGCACCGCCGGCTCGACCCCCTACGCTGTTTCGCGTCGTGCTTCGCGGCGGCATCTGGCAGGTCACCGAGGACGGTCGCTTCTACGGGCACTACATGGCCGATCAGCCCGCCTTCGAGGCGGCAGAAGGGGCAGCGCGCGCCATCGTCGCCGGCGGCGGCAGGGCCGACGTCCTGTGGAACGAGCGGCGGCCGCAAGCCGGCGCCAGTCATCGGATCAACGGTCTGAACGTCGGCACGATCGGCGTGACTCGAACCATGCAATTCAGGACAGGAACGACACGCATCGTGCCATAGGGCAGTCGCGAAACTTCGGTCGCCCCGTCACGTTGCCACCATGAGAGGTGGACCTCATGGCATTTCTAAATTGGATTGCAGCGGCGGCGTTGATCGGCAGCGCGACCGCCTGCATCGACAAAGATACGCGCAACAGCAGCGGCTCGCCGCCTGGATCCTACGTCTACAACCAGCAATCGACCGATGCCGGCACCCACTCCGCGAATGGACAATCGACCAGCCTCAGCCGGCAGCCGACCTCCTATGGCTATCAACCGTCGGCTTTTGGCTATCCGCAGTCGGTCTACTACGGCCGCTAGCCTCGGGTCCCGGCGGTCTCGCGGACCTAGTTCTTCTTTTCGTCCTTCTTCTCTCCGTCCGTCAGTGCGGGAGCACTGCCCGCCGCCTTGGCGGGTGGCGCTGGCGTGGCGAGCGGGGGCGGAGGAGGTGGTGCCGCAACGACGTGTGGTGCAGGGGCCTGTTGCACGTTGGAAGCGGGGCCCGGTGACGCCGGCGTCGCATGCTGTTGCGGGGCTGGGATTGGCGGCGGCGATGCAGCGGGCTGCGGCGCAGGCGTCGCGACGTGCGGTGCAGCCTGTGCAGGCGGCGCAGCCGGCTGCGGCGGGAGGGGCGTGGCGTTGTTGCTGGCGCCGCTATCCCGATTGTTCCGTTCGCGCGCCGGTAGAGAATGCGGTCCGGTTTCCGGGACGGCCGCAGTTGGCGGCGCAACAGTGGCCGCAGGCTTGGTCACTTCCGGCTTCGGTGCCGGAGTTGGAGGCGTTGCAGGTGTCGTGGCGGTTGGCGCGGCCTTGGGCGGCTCGGCCTTCACCGCCGGTGCGGGCAGCGACGTGGCCTTGCTGTCGCTGACTGCAGGCGTCTTGTCGTCCCGCAGTTGCGGAGGCGCGGCCCCTGTACGAGGCACGAGCGCCGGTGCCGCAGGTCGCGCCTGTGTGTTCGGAGCAGTGGCGCCGGCCGGCGGTGCGCCGGGGGCTGTCGCGATCTTCGGGCCGGGAGCGGCAGGAGTCTGGATCGGTGCCGGCCTGCCCAGTGTCGGCATGTCGGTGACGGCCGTCTTGGCGATCGGAACAGTGGTCGGGGGGTGCGCCTTCGCTTCGGCATCAGTCCTGGCCTTGGTGTCGGCCTGGGCCTTGGGATCGGTTGGCTTGGCTGTCGTCGTCGCGGCCAGCGAAGCTGTCGGGGCGGGCGGGGCTGACACGAGCGCGACCGGCGCTGCCGCGAGCTTCTCCGGCGCCACAGTCAACGTGGCATGCGCCACCGGCCGCGAGTGCACGAAGGTGTCGGCCGGAACCACGGTGGCGAAGCGCTGATTCACGCGCGCGTTGCCGGATCCGGCGGCGGCGGGCTCGTGGCGCTGCGTGCGCTGCCAGCGGTCGTCGAGTTCGCCCTGCTGTACCTGGGCGGAGCGGTTGAGGCGATTGTAGTAGTCGCGGTTGGCCGTATAGGACGGCACGTAGGTCTCGCGCGGGCCCAACGGGAACCAGCCGACCGGGCCGTTGTTCGCGTTGCCCAGGGTGACGGCGAGTTCGATGCCGCCGATGAAGGCGACCAGCGCCGGCGCATAGACCGGCTGAACGTCGCGCTGCGGTGGCACCCAGACCCAGCGATTGCCGCTGTTGGCCCACCGGCCGTAGTGATAGGGCGCATAGCCCCAGGGCTGATCGTCGATCCACGTCCAGCCCCACGGCCGCACGAAGGACCAGTGGCCGGTGCGGTAGGGCTGCCAGCCGGCCGGCACCGAGCGCGGCGACCAGACGTTGCCGTACTGGCTGTCGTTGCTCCAGCTGCCGTAGGCGTTGAGATCTTCATAGCCCGTGACGCCGGACGACAGATATTGGGCCGGCGGGTCGTAGCTCACCTCGCGGTCGCGCGTCGCCCAATAGGGAGCCGGCGGAGGTGGTGCACTGTTCACGGTGCGAAGCTGCGGTGTGGCGACGTCGCCGGAAATCTCGCCGACTTCGCCGGCGCGGACGGCGAGCACCTGGCCGTTCAGGCTCTGGATCTGCGCCGCGCCGGAGCGCACCCCGAGGCGCGTCGCATCCTCGGTCGAGCCGGCCTCGACGTAGTAGTCGCCCTGCTGCTGCAGGGTGATGGTGCCGCGCGGCGTGACGATCTGATAGGGCGTCCGCGTGTCGAGCGTGAAGGTCTTGATGTCGACGCGACCGCGGTCGATCTGCAGGCGGGTCTGGCTGTCGTCGATGGCCAGCATGTCGAGCTGGGTGACGCTGTCCAGGCGCACCCGGGTGCCGGCGATCGAGAGCTCGCTTCGGGCATTCGGTTCGGTCCAGATCGCGTCGCCCGACGTCAGCGGCGTGTTGACCACGGCCGGACTCCAGCCGGCCTGCTGATCGTCGTGGAAGGAAACGCTGCCCTCGGTGAAGGCCAGGCGGCCGACCCGGCCTGGCGGGTCGCTTTGCGCCTGCGCCGTGGCGCCGTAGCCCACGAGGCTGGCAATCAGGACGACGGCGAGGCGAATGGAATGGCTCATGTTTTGGCTCGATGGTTGTGGCGTCCGTCACTAACGCGGCTCGGGGGCCATGGGTCCGCTCCAAGGCAACCAAATCTTTTCCCGTGCACAGAAAAACGGCGGGCAATCGATGCCCGCCGTTCCTTGGCGATTAAGTACCTCGACTAGAAGATGCGGACCGTGAAGGCCGGCGTGTTGTCGTAATAGACCGGCGGCGCCTGGTAGCCGTAGTTGTACGGCGTGCCGTAGACCACCGGTGGGGCCTGGTAGTTGTAGCCGTAATAGTGGTTGTCCCAGCGACGGTCATCGTCATGCCATTGGCCGTTGCTGTACCAGCGGGCGCTTGCGGGGCCGGCCAGGGCGCCGAGGGCGAGCGTGGCCCCCATCACGAGGACTGCTGCGGTCCTGATGTGCTTGAGGTAACTCATCGTGAGCCTCCTAGCTCTTCTTCGGGGCGTCGCCGTAGGACATGAAGACCTGATCGGCGTTCTTCTTCTGATCGGCCGGCATCGAGTCATAGAGCGACTTGAAGGCGGAGGTCAGGGTCTTCAGTCCATCCATGCGGGCCTGGGTGAAGTCCTGGAAGGTGACGAGGTCGTCCACCGCCGTCATGCTGGCCGGCGGGATCGCGCGCTTGGTCTGGACCAGCTTGTCCATGGCGACGGCATTGTCGCGCATCACCGTGGCGACGCCGTTCCACTTCGTTTCCTGGTCGGGCGTGATCTTGAGCGACGCCTTGAGCGAGGCGATTCGCTGTTCGACGGTGTCGGCTTTGTTGCTGGTGGCGGCCGCCGCGGCCGGGGCCTTTTCCGAGTTGCTCTGCGCCACAGCGAGGCTGAACGAGCCGGCCAGCAGGGCGGCGCCCATCACGGACGCGATGGCGAGCGAACGCACGACCGGTGCGAGCCGGGGGATCGGACGAATTGACATGTGATTTCCTTTGGAAGGGTGTGGCCGTCAGTCGCCGGCGACTGCCTGTACGAGTGGGCCGCCCATGATGAACGGCGGCCACGATCGGAAGTTTCTCGAGCTGGCACGATCGCGCGCGCTGCGGCGTGCCGAGGGCCCGAACGGGAGTGGCCAGCCTTGCGGCTGGCCACTCTCAGATTGAAGCGTGGTCGATGCTCAGGACGGAGCGTAGCTCTTGCCGGGCCAGCGGTAGCCGGGTGCCGGCAGCGGAATGTTGTCCTTGATCAAGCCATCCTCGAGCACGGGGATGCCTTCGGCATAGTTGCCCTGCTCGCACCGGTAGGTGGCAACGGCGGCCACTTCGCGGATTTCGGCGCGCCGGTACTGGCGGTACTTGTCCATCAAGGCCCGGCAATAGGACGCGGGGTCCCTGAAGATTTCGAGGCTCATCTGTCCCGTGCCCATCGTGATCTCGACGCGACGATTCTGCGGTTCGCGCACACCGTCGGCGGTGGGAACCAGAAGGCCATCTTCGCCCCGTCCGGTCGCAACGACCGCGTCGGCCGGGACGCCTTGCTGTACCAGGGCATTCTTGACGGTGTTCGACCGGCGCAGTGACAGCGCCATGTTGTAGTCCCGGGGACCCGATGTGTCGGTGTAGCCGACCGCGGTGATGCGGCTCTGGCCGCCATTCTTGAAGACTCCAGCAGCCTGCTGGATGGTGGACATCGCCTGGCTCGAGAGATCGGAGTGATCCCAATCGAAAAACACCATGAACGAGGTCGCCTGAGCGGGCGGCGGCGGCGACTGCGGCGGTGCTGTGAGCGCTTGCGATTGCGTGCAGGCCCCCAACAGCAAGGCAGTGCCGATGAGGGCATAAAACGGCTTGAGCATGATCGGAAACCTCCAGTGGCGTTGCGGTACTGCTTAAACGGCGACCCACCTGAAAGGGTCCTGCTGACAAATTGCGAGGAGTGTCTCCAATGGACCACAGGACCGTCGAACTCGGTCCGCGCGCTCGGGGCGTCTCAGTCCCGGTCTTGCAACAGCCAGCCCAGCTTCAATGAACCTCCGCACCGTAGCTGGGAAGGTCCGGCGGTGCCGTGAGGCTGGCGCGATCGCGGATCGCCAGATCGCATTCCCCGAGACTCTCGAAGGGGCCGAGGATGGCCTTGTCGTCGCCGTCGATGGCGTACCATCCGCATCCGGTCACGTTGTAAAGGCCGACCTCGTCGTCGGGGACGCGAACGGCGGCCAGATCAGTGGAGAGGTACATTGTTCGCCTGCTTTCTTGGGGCATTGGAACAACGTCGCTGTCTTGCAAACGTTTCTGACTTCCTCCCGCACTGCGCGAGCACGGCGATCAGTCGTGCAGGATCACGCTCAGCAGGGAGCTGTGGACCTTCAGGTGGCCGTTGTAGTCGATGAAGCCCAGCTTCCTGAACTTGTTCATGAAGAAGCTGACGCGCGGTCGCGTCGTGCCGATGATCTCCGCCAGCGTCTCCTGGCTGATTTTCGTGGCGATCGGCTGCGGACCGCCCTCCTTGCCGAAATTCGCCAGCATGAGGAGCGTTCTCGCCAGCCGCTTTTCGCTCGAATTGAACAGCTGGTCGACCAGGTCGGCCTCGACGCGGCTGTTGCGCGTCAACAAATGGGCCGTGAACAGCTCGCCAAACGACGGTTCGGAATGGAGGACGCGGATCATCTCCGCCTTTCCGACCCGCATGACCTCGCTTTCGGCCATCGCCCGGGCCGTCGCCAGCCGCAGCGGCTGGCCGATCAGGCAGCCTTCGCCGAAGAACTCGCCGGGACCGAGCAGGGCGACCACAGCCTCCTTGCCCTGCTCGGACTCGACGACGAGCTTGATCCTGCCACTTTGAACGTAGAAGACCGCGTCGGCCGGTCCCGCCTGAGCGAACACGATCGCATCCTTAGCGTACTTGGAGATCGTGCGGCCATGATTCACGGTGGCGAGAAACGCCTTCGGATCGAAGATCGTCGTCGCCTTCTTGGCCATGGGTCGGGTCCTTTATCGCTGGGGTCGGGTTCGTTCCGTCATGCGTGAGCAGCGCGAGCAGGCGGCACAAACAGGACACTCGGATACCCAAGTCTCTCGATCGGGCATGGTTAATTCGTCCGCCGGTGCTTAGTCCTGTAAGGTAGGGCTAGCTGTTCAAAATTGAACATATGAGGCGCCATCCGGCGGGTCATGCCGTCCGTCGTCGGGCGCGCCGGCTCGAGCGCGCCGGTCGGCCAGCCGCGTCTATCGATTGGCGGAGCAGGTCGAGGATGGTGCGCCGGCCTGGTGGGCGACCCTGAGGCACTGGGAAACGGTGCGGTACGGCGCGGGATCGAAGGACAGCGCCATTGTCGCGTGCGAGGACTGCCACCAGCGGCCATCGGCTGCAGTGGTACCGAACAGGATGGCGGCGGTGGCTATCGTTACGGTGAAGAACAATTGCATCCGCCCTTCCTCCTTGGCTTGATCGGCAACGCGCGCCACAACCGGAAGTTTCGAAATTACGGCGCTGGCGGGAGAAGGCGGTCGGAAGAGCGGAAGAGTTTCGTTGCTCATCGGGAACGTCGCAGCCCAGGCAACGTTTTCCGACTAGACCTGCCTCTCTGGGAGGTTGCTTGCGGGGCGTTGCAATGAGCCGTCGTCGTCTTCCAATCGCGGAGCTGATCTTTTTCTCCGGCATCCTGGCCTGCGGCTACATGATCGTTGCCACCGCCGGGGCCACAGTCGCTTCAACTAAAGCCACTTCAACTACCGCAAGCGACAGACGCGATAAACCGCTGATGGCCAGTGAAGCGGCGGCCCCAGCTCCCGCGCCAGAGATAACTGTTGCGCCGCGAACCAGGATTTCCTCGGCCGTGCCGCCTGTGCCCCTGCCGACCAGTCGCCATTCCACCTATTGGGTCGAAGACCAGCGGGCGATCGCGGCGACGACAGGAGGGACCGTGACGGAGCCGACGGACAGGAAAGCCACCTCTGACGCCGCGGCAAAGGCCATGATCGAAGCCGACGGCTACAAGAACGTGAGATCCCTCGTCCCGGCACCGGATGGCAGGTGGCGCGGTCTCGCGATGCGGGGCGCCGTCGAGATCGCCATCAGTGTAGATGCCAACGGGCGTGTGATGGCGGAATAACCGACCGTTCTGGCCGGTCGTGGACGGGTTGGGCTCGGCAAGCAAAGCCTGTCGTCCATTCCGAGCATTTCTCGCATCGCAACAGCTCGACGCTTCAGATAATCGCCGTACGCAGTCCGCCGTTCGACATTCCTCGGCCATTCCATGATCTAGCTCCAATTCCTGCCCGCCTGGAGAACCATGGGGACTCTGGCGGAGAGGGTATGGTCACCTTCGATCACGGTCCCCCGAAAGATTTGGTGACATAACGAGCGACCATCGCATCGTTCGTCGGTCGCAACGCGCGAAACCTTTCCCCGCCCGCGCCGTTCACATTGTACCAGCCCATCACTTCGACCTTGCCTTGCCGGGCGACCTGCCGGGCCTGTGGTGGTGAAGTTCGCGCCCAGCGACTCGAAGCGTAACGGCGCCACCCGTCCGGCCAGAAAGGCAAAGTCCATGACAATCACCTTCACCCGCCCCTTGGCGCTCAAGCTCATGCTGATGACGACGCTTCTGTTGAGCGCTACTGCCTGCGGCAATACCTGGGGCCAGCGCGCGGTCACCGGCGGAGCGATCGGCGCCGGCGCGGGAGCGGGCATTGGTGCCGTTACCGGCATCGGCATCCTGCCGGGCGCCGTCGTCGGAGGTGTGGTTGGTGCCGGCGTAGGCGCCGCAACGACACCCGGAGGTTAAATCAGATGAGGCGGCCGATAGTGCCTGTCCTCCTGGTCGCGGCGTTCAGCCTTGCCATACCGCTGGCCGCCATCCGTGCACAATCCACCGCGACGACGACGGATCAGCGGCCCGGCAGATCGTGGACCGAATACAAGGGATGGAACGGCCCGATAAACGACGCTCAGGAGAAATGGAGCAAATTGACCGACGACGATATCCGGGACATCAACGGTCGACGCGACGTCCTGATCGCCAAGCTGCAGGCACGCTATGCCATCAAGCACGAGGACGCGGAGCGCCAGGTTGGCGCCTTCGAGGCCAGACGTCCGTAGCGGCCGCGCAGAGGCGACGGGCGCGACGTCTTAGAACCAGCGCTCGTCGGCTACTCGCGGGACGTATCACCTTCCCGCACAACGATCACATCTTGGCGGCCGATTGTCGCCGCTCGGCCTCTGCAATTGCGTCATCCAGATTGGTGTAGCGATACTTCCCGACATGGAAATAATCCATATGGACGCGGGTAATCCCGTACCTCGCCATCCGCTCTTCGATGTTCGGTGCGACAGGTGGGGTTTTTCCGTGCTGCGATGATGTCATGGGATCGCTCCTCTCAAATGGCAACGTTTGAAACGCGTCAGAAGGTCTTGCCCTGCATCCAGGTGCCGACATCCTTCTTTGCCTGCGCCTCCGAGATACTCGAGCGCGTCTGAACCATCGAGCACAGCTGCCCTTCGGTCTTGATCGTCGAGCAATCGAAGGCGGTGAGGAATTGCCATTTTGCCCGGGCGTCGTTCATGTAGCCCGTCTTGCGCGCGACGACGTCGGCGCTTTCGCCGCCTTGGAATCCAAACATGCTGGTCTCCCGGAGAACCGGTAACCCAAAGTTGAATCGCATTTGGGGTCATCGAAGGCTCTCGCGTACAACTTAAATGGATATTTCGAGAGCAAGGTTCAACCCGGGCGACAGTTTTGTTTTGCCGCGATGCCCGCTCCACACGGATGGTACGAAGTCGAAGGTGGGGCGGCTGGATTAAACACGTGCTGTGGTCACTAGTGACCAGACTCCTGCTGTCCCCACCCCCATATACGTCGTGTCCGCCCGTCTTGCCTCAGTTCGGTCACCCGAGCTCACTCGCAGGAATTCGGTGTCGCAAGGAAGCTCTCCTCGACATCGTCCACTTCGATGGCGGCCTCCAGAGCACGTTCTTTAGATGCAGATTTCAGGAGACCCCAATGCTCAATCCCAAGATCCTGGCGGCAATGTCGTTCGGCCTGATCGCCGCCGCCTGTTCCGGCCCCTACGACCGGCAGGCGCCGATGCCATCCTATGCCTCGAGGGCGTTGACCCAGTCGGAGCGCAATTGCCTCGACTACGGCTTTGCTTCGGGCAGCGGTCCGTTCGAGCGCTGCGTCCAGCGCGAATCGAGCGCGCGCTCGGCGGGTCGCGTGAACAGCAACTATGCCGAGACCCGGCTCCTCGATGATTCGCGCAACGCCTGCTACGACTATGGCCTTGAGCGTGGCACGCAACGTTACGACAATTGTGTGGCGCGTGAAGTCGATGCCCGCCGCTACCGCGAGCAGAGCCAGATGACTGCGCCGCCGGCCTATGCCCCGGATCCTGCGCCCTATGCCTATGTCGCTCCGCGTACGACCGGCACCGAGGCTTCGCGCGACGAATTTGGCTTCCGCTACGACGCCGAAGGCAACCGGATCGATCGCAACGGCCGCATCATCAGCCCGCAAAGCACAACACCGTAGGACGAACACCGGGATCGCCTCGCGCGACCCGGCCCGCCCCTGCGCCAGGAGATCCTTCAATGTCGCTCGGAACAATCGTTCTCATCATTCTGGTCATCGCCCTGTTGGGCGGCTTCAGTGGCTTCGGCAGGGGGTACGGCTACGGCTATGGACATCGCTCGATGGGCATCCTCGGCATAGTGGTCGTCATCCTGCTCATCCTGGTCCTGCTCGGAAAACTCTGATCCTGCGACACCAACCAATTCAGGAGATCCCTCCATGTTGATGACTCACACCGGCAACCCCGGCTTCGATACCGACCTCAAGAGCATCCTGCCCCGCCTGCGCGTCTATGCTATGTCGCTTACCCGCAACATCGACCGCGCCGACGACCTGGTCCAGCAAACCGCGCTCAAGGCGCTGGCGGGCCGCGAATCTTTTCGTACCGGCACGAACTTCGCGGGCTGGATGTTCCGCATTCAGCGCAACGAGTTCATATCGGAGTTGCGACGCACGCGCCCGACCACCAGCATCGACGACCCGATCGCGCAGACGAGGTCTCATCCGCCGCAACAGGAGAACGGCCTGATCATGCGCGAGTTCATGGTGGCCCTGCGCCAGCTGTCGGATGACAGACGCCAGGCTCTCCTCCTCGCGACGGTCGAAGGTCAGCCCTACGTCCAGATTGCCAGGCAAGCCGGAGTGACAGTCGGCGCGGTCAAAAGCCGGGTCCGGCGCGGCCGTGAAATGCTGAGGAACCTGCTCGACCCACAAGCCGCCCCTCATGGTGGCACTCACTCCAAACATCGCCTGCAGAGGACGAACCCATGTCTGTCATCCTGAAGCTTGCCACGCTCGGCGCCATCGTGGTCCTCGCAATCGGCACCACCGGCGTCGCGCTGGCCGTCGATGCCCTTCCGGACGCGCGTTTCGTCGGCTTCGTGCAGGAAGCCAACGACTTCGAGATCGGCTCGAGCAACTTGGCGCTGCAAAGGTCGAGCAACGAGGCGATCCGTGGCTACGCCAATCGCGTGCTCGTCGAGCGCGGGCAGATGGCCGGCTTGTTGTCCAAGGCACGCAACGAGGCGGGGGTCAGCTACGCACCGACACCCGGCGGCAGTCGGCCGCGCCATGCCGACGTGCTCGACCGCCTCGGCACGTTGCAGAGCGGCGAATTCGACAGCGCCTACGCCAATGCCCAGCTCGCGGCCCAGATGGAAGCGGTTGCCCAGGTCGGCGCCTATTCGCAAAACGGCGGCAACGGCAACCTTCGCAAATTCGCCCAGGAGGCGCTGCCGAAGCTCCAGGCTGAGCTCGACCACGCCAGGCGGATCGCCGGGCAATAGACAGGTCGACTGGCGTTCAGATGAATTGCCGCGGTGGTGAACCCAAATGTCCGGCGGTATCTATCCGAAGTTCAGGAACGACCGCGGCATCCCGGAAATAACCATTGGGGTGAAGGAATTCGAGTGCATCGGGGCGTCCCCGCCGCACGACCATCCGCATATCTACATCCACATGCGGAAGCTGGACACGATCCTCTGTCCCTACTGCGCCACCCAATTCCGCTTTGATCCTCGAATGACCCCGCCCGATGTTGAGCCGGCGGACTGCCTCTTCTTGCCCGGCGAAGCAGCTCGATGACCGGCCTTCGAGTCGTAAAGCACTTCCGTTGCCGACTCCCATTCGTCCAACGGCTGCCAATCAATTCTACCGGAGGTCTGGAATTCGGCTCGTGCAATCCCCAGTTGTTCTGTGGTTAGTTCCCGCTCCGCGCCGTATATCCGCTTTCCCGACAATGTCGATTGTCTGCGGTGCGCTCCAGCATACGCCGCTCGAAGCGAACGTGACGCGCACCCGCGCGGAAATCATGACCAGAGTGCCGCCGCCAAACGCGTGACGAAACGGTCTGGCCCCATGCCGCCGCCAAAGGAACAGCATGACTCTGCGTGTTGAATATTCTCTCGGTCATTCCGAATACAATGCGTTTCTTTTCGCCTCTGTCGGCGAGGAAAAGCGTGGGATGCAGCTGACAGTCCTCTCGGCGTTGACGCGCCTCGGCTTCGACGCCTGGGACGAAGCTGCACGATTGTCAGGCCTGCCCAGGGATACTGCTACCCGGGAATTGGCCACGACAATCGGCAGGCTCCCCGAAGAGGATTTCAAGGCAACGGAGGCGGAAAGAATTGCGGCTCGTCTGGTCGGTTCCCTGCCGCGACGAAGTGCTCCGACCGTACCCCAAATGAATATTGGCGAACGCATCGCTCCGGCGACGAAGAAAACCCGCTTGCGGAACTTGATGGCTTGGGGCGCTGTTGCCCTCGCAGCATTTCTGCTGGTCTTCGCGCTCCAATCCAATCGCAACGTCGAATCTGTTCCCTTCACGTCCGCGCCCAGCCAGCAATAGACAACTGCCAGGACAGTCGAGCGATGGGCACTCGGCAATGCTGACGGGGAACAGGCACAGCGGTCCGAACCGCTCACGATGGTGTCCGCAAGTCCCCTACGTCCGGGACAGCACACGCGTGTGCAATTTCTAGGATTGCCGCCGCCCGGGGGCTCAGGGCCTCGCGGATCGGATCGAGGAACCAGGTCCCATTGTCGGGCCGATTTCACGCGCGGAATGCTGGATGCCGCTTGCCCGGTGCAGTTGATTTATGTGGGCGACCATCTGGTGAAGGCTCCCGACGAACAGTTTCCATCCCGCACGTCCATTGGCGCGCACCATCCAAAGCGGGATGCGCTCTCTTCCGATTCGCTCACTCATCGATATCCCCCGATGCCTACCCCCGTAAGCAGCGGTAGTGTCTCAAACTGCGCTCGCAACTGGCAAGGGGAGATCGGCGCGAACATGCGCGCCAAGTTCAGTGGCTCGCGGCTTTTCCGTTCCAGTGATGATTCGTCGTCGTTTCGGATTGAGGTGAGTAGGCTTCGTCCGATTGCGTGGTTCGTGCATGTTGCTGGAGGTACCCCGCCAGCATGTCGACAGCCAGGAACGCTCCGACGAGCATTGCGCCTGCAACCAGCAAGCCTTTCACGGTGTTGCGCATCGCTCGGTTCAACGCCCTTGCCGAACTGGGGTTGCGAGATATGCAGGTTTGCACAGTCAGGATGAGGAATTCCAATCAGTTAGCGGCGAACTGCGCTACCAGTTGCCGCCGACCGCCTTGCGAAGTTCCTCATAGAAAAGTCGGTTGCCCGCCTCTGTGAAATGGACGTCGCCCGGCAGGAAATACTTGGTGAGCACCGCGTCGGCGGGATCGTGGAAGAACGGCGCGAAGCCATCGATGAAGCGCACGTCGCGCCGCGCCGCCCAGTCGCGCCAGTACCTGACCTGGATGCTGTCGCGATCGTGGGCCGCGATCTGGTCCGGCCAAGGATACACCACCAGCGTCATCCGGCACTGCCAGTCCCGACAAAGCGCCACGATCTTGTCGAGGTTCGCGCTGGCCGACTCGAGCCCGCGCTTTCCCCATTTCTCCATCAACACCGGATCGACGGTCCAGCGCGCGCGGTCGCGGCCGAGCGAATTCGATTGGTTCAAGGTCGAGGCGAGGTAGAGGCCGTAGAGCAACCGGGCGGTGGCGAGGTTGTCGATGGCGAACTGGCCAGGATCGAACGGCACCTGTACCGGCCTCCCAGGATTGGCGAACGTCACGACGCCATCATCTCCGACACGATAAACGTTCGCGTCGTCGTCGATATCCGACAGGTCGAGAAAGACGAAGATCTCGGCGGGCTTGATGCCTAGCTTTTCGGCCGCCGCACTGATTTTGCGGTGGTAGATGACCGGGCTGTAGGACGCGACGCCGAGATTCCAAACCGCCTTGTCCTGGCGAGCGGCGTCACAGGCCATCAGGCCGACGAAGCTCCGTTCGTAACTCGATCCCAGCGCCTCGACGAAGGAATCGCCGATGACGAAGATCGCCTTGCGGCCCTTTTCCGCCTCGCCGGGGGCACACTCGCCGGTGCGAAAGCCATATCGATCGGTCTGCCAGGAAAAGCGCTCCCGTCCCCACATCCGCGTGCTCTTTTCGCCCGGCCTGAGGTCGTGATGATAGGGAGCCCCGATATAGGCATCGAGGTTGGCCCGGTACGCGTCGGTCCAGCCACGCTTCATGCCGGAAAACAGGGTCGCCATGGCCAGGTAGTCCAGGACCAGCAAGACGGCGACGAAGGCAAGCGCCCGACCTGCAAATTTTAGGGCTTTTTTCATCACGGGTCAGATAATGGGCAGGAGCCGCCTCGGATTTCGCGCCATGGCGTCGATTTTATCCGCGCCGCAATTGCGCTTCTTGATTATCGCCAAGACGTTCCTGAAGGCTGGCCCTCCCCATGCCAAGAATCGTCACTTTGGCCAGTTTAGCCCACGCTATTCCGCCGCCACCAGAAGTATCGCGACGATTTCGGCCTTCCGGTCGGGAGTCGGTTGACTGTATCTTTGGGGACAAGGGGACCGGCGCTCACAGGGGCTGGCTTCGTCTGGGTTCAATCGGCCATCGCGGGACAGAGAAAAGAAAATGCTCGATCAATCCGCCCCATTCTCCGCGCTGCGGATGGTCAGCTGGCTCGTCTGGAAGATCCCGTCCCGCCGACCGATGAAAATGGCCGGTTTCTCCCACACCGAGGCCGGCAGCTCCCTCGACATGATGGATGCGGCGGAAGAGGCCCCGACGCCCGACCTGCGCAAGAAGTACTTCCGGCACGCGCTCGACGAGTTTCGTCATGCCCGGCTTTTCACCGAGCGGGCGATGGCGCTGTCGCAGGGCACCCGCACCGCCGAAGTGCTCGACGATGCGGAATACGCCTCGAGCCACGGCATCAGGGGCGAGACCTCGCTCTACTCGCGGCTCGGCGAAACGGAATTCCTGGCCTTCGTCTGGTTGCACGAGCTGCAGGGCGCCAAGCAGTTCGACATCTATGCCGACCTGATGAAGCACGATCCCGCATCGGCCGCGATGTTCGAGCAGATCTGTCGAGACGAACAGTTCCACGTCAGCTACTCGCGCCGCGAACTCGACCGCATCGAGCAGGAAAAAGGCCCGGCCGAAGTGCAGAAGGCGGTGAAGCGCCTCAAGAGCCGGCGCCTGCGCGAGGCGTTCCTGCGCTTCTCGCACAGCTTCGGAAACGTCATGGCCGGCCTTTGGCTGCTGCTGATCTACGTCGTCCTCGTTCCCCCCTTCGCGTTGATGAGCCGTTTCTCGACCATTCCGCGCGGCCTCCTTGCCACGCCGGGATCGCTCGCGCGATCGCGGGCCGAATGCGGGATCCAAGGGTGAGCCGCTACGTTCTCGGCATTTCCGCGCAGTTCCACGATGCCGCCGCCGCCCTGGTGCGCGACGGCGAACTGGTGGCGGCGGCGGCGGAAGAGCGGTTCTCGCGGGTCAAGCACGACCCTTCGCTGCCCTTTCGGGCCGCCAAATGGTGCCTCGAGCATGAGGGCATAGGCGTCGGCGACCTCGAATACGTCGCCTTCCACGAAAAGCCGCTGCGCAAGTTCGAACGGCTGATGATCACCCAGATCAACGCGTTCCCGCGCAGCCTCGAGGCCTTCCGCCGGACCGCGCTGACCTGGTTCGCCGACAAATTGTGGGTCCGCAGCTCGCTGTCGAAGGGGCTTGCCGTCGACGCCCGCAAGATCGTCTTCTCCGATCACCATCTGTCCCACGCGGCGAGCACCTTCTACACCTCGCCGTTCAGCGAAGCGGCCGTGCTCACCGTCGACGGCGTCGGCGAATGGGCATCGACGGCGTTGTTCGACGCGTCGGCCGACGGCATCGACCGTCTTTCCGAGATTCGCTTTCCGCACAGCATCGGCCTGATCTACTCGGCCTTCACCGCCTATCTCGGCTTCCAGGTCAATGACGGCGAAGCCAAGGTCATGGGCCTCGCGTCGTACGGTACGCCGCGCTATGTCGACGAGGTCCGCAAGGTCATCCGCAGCGACACCAGCCGCGGCGTCGACATCGACCTCTCCTATGTCACGTACCAGCACAGCGCGACCAAATCCTTCTCGTCGAAGTTCGAGGAGCTGTTCGGCCCGGCCCGCGCGCCCGACACGAAGCTCAGCGTCGAGACGCCGGAAGGCCGCCGCTACGCTGATATCGCCGCCAGCCTCCAGGCTGTCGCCGAGGATTGTGTGGTCGATCTCGCGACGTCGCTGCAGGACAAGACGGGGCGGAGCGATCTCTGCATCGCGGGCGGCGTCGCGCTCAATTCGGTCATCAACGCTCGGCTGACGACACGCACCAAGTTCAAGCGCGTCTTCGTCCACCCGGCCCCCGGCGACGACGGCTGCGCGGCCGGCGCGGCGCTTTGGGCGTGGAACCAGGTGGTCGGCGGCAAGCGCGGCGCACCGCTCAAGAAACCCGGTCTCGGCCAGTCATGGTCGGACGAGTATATCGGCCAGCTGCTCGACGATCTGCAGATCCCGCACACCCGGCTCGACGGCGACGACCGGTTGATCGACAGCGTCGTCGCCGACCTGATCGACGGCAAGGTCGCCGGCTGGTTCCAGGGCCGCTTCGAATGGGGCCCGCGCGCGCTCGGCCACCGGTCGATCCTCGGCGATCCGCGCCAGCCCGGCATGAGCGATCGCATCAACCGGAAGATCAAGTTCCGCGAGCAATTCCGCCCCTTTGCGCCGGTCGTGCTCGAGGGCCATCAGGCCAACTACTTCGAGCTGGCGAGCGGCACCGAGCTGCTGCTGCCGTGGATGCTGGGCGTCTTCCCGGTCAAGGATACGGCGCGCGACACCCTGCCCGCCACGACCCACGTCGACGGCACCGCCCGCGTGCAGGTCGTCAACGAGACGGACAGCCCGCTGTTCGGCCGGCTGCTGTCGAGCTTCGGCAAGGCGACCGGACATCCCGTGCTGCTCAACACCTCGTTCAACCTCAAGGGCGAGCCGATCGTTTCCTCGCCCCTGCAGGCGCTCAGGACCTTCTATTCGAGCGAGCTCGACGTTCTGTATCTCGGCCACTTCCGCGTAATAAACACAGCGATCGGGAGGCATTACTATGCTTAGGACGATGACCAACTCGCTCTCCGAGCGCTTCCGGACGGTCTCCGAACTGTTCCGCATGTTGAGCGCCAACGGCCGGTGGTGGGCGATGCCGTTCTTCGCCATCGTCATCGTGCTCAGCCTGGTGCTCGGCCTTCTGCAGGCGATCCCCTACGTGGCGCCGTTCATCTACACGATTCTCTAGGTCCTCGCGGCGCCATCCCGCGGCGCCGCGCGGCTTCTGGTAGGCAGCGGCGCTTTTCGCAAGGCGCTCCACGCCAAGACACGGCCGCTCGACGGCGACCGCAACCAGGTCAAGACGTGATCGCCGATCGGCTCGCCCTGCTCGTGGTGGCTGACGCTGGCCACTTTTTCGTCACGACGTGCCGCACCGGCTGCGCCGCGCACAGCGTGGCGATGGCGCGGGGCGGGTGGACGGCGGTCAGGAAGCAGGGCGCCACCCGAATGCGTTACAGCCAGCCAATCCCGGCATTTCTCTTCTTGGTGGGTCGTACGTTGGCCGCGACCAACTCCGGCGAGATGAACACGGGGTTGCAGCGTCGCGCGGCAGGAAAGCCGGCTTGGTCGTAGAGGCGGAAGATGCTGTAGCCGAGCCCTTCCAGTTCATCGCAAAGTACCCGCAACGGGACGTGCAGCTTGTTCGCCGGGTTAAGGCCCGCCTCGACCTGCACGAGATCGATGCGGCGTCTGCGAAGCATGCTGACGAAGCCGCGGCACACGGCGAGGTCGTGGCCTTCTGTGTCGATCTTCAGGTAGTTGATGCGGTCGACCCCGCAACTGACGCAGAAATCATCGCCCCTGACGACCGAGACTCTTTCGTTTCCACCGTCGACGATCCGGTTGCGGACCGAATGCCCTTCGGCGTCCATCATGACGATTCCTTCGGCGTCGCCCAGCGCCGAATTGAAGCGCTTCAGCCGCTCGTCCCCGGGAAGGCAAGAGGAGAGCTGATCGAACGTATGGGGCACTGGCTCGAATGCATAGATCGTCGCTTCCGGCCATGCCGCGCGGAATTCCACCGCAGACTGCCCGACGTTCGCACCGACATCGAACACGACTTCCGCGTGGAATTCGGGGAGCAACTGGCGGATTTACCGGAACTTCGTGGTGGATCTGCGCCGCTTGGAGGCCATCGTAAGCCCTCAGGTCTATCCGAGGCTAAACGCCGAAACAGACGAAATAGTTGCCCCCGGACAATCGAGCGCCGGAGGTCGGCCTGCATCGGCTCTATTCGATCCTGGCCACCGAGCCGAATGGCACCGTGCCGCCGACCCATGACAAGGTCATGCCGGTGACGCTGATGAGGGTGGGCCGACGTCGATGTACTTCCGGCACGGATGGCAGACGACGACCTGCTGGCCGAGGACGAGGAAAGGACAGATCTTGAGAAGGGCACACGACGTTGCACTCCCGAAGGGAGTCATTCTAAGGTCGTTGCAGTATCGCGCGGGTGTGATGGAACCGGCGAACTCACAAGTTGCTGGCAGGTGGAATAGTGGACCGGGAACCGCAAATTTCCGGACATGCCTTGCTGAAGGCTATGCGCGAGGCGTTCTCGGTCTCACAGTTGGATAGTGCGGTTGCTGCACACGAACAGCTCGGCACCCTGGCGAAGGTGCCGCGCCACGTCCGGCTGGAAGCAGCCTGCCTGGCGGCCCGCGCCTTCGTCGCGCAAAAGGATCGATCGCGGGCGCGCGCGCTCCTGAAAGAGGTCACCGCGGAACGATATTCGAAGCCGATCCACTATGATTTTCTGGCACACGCCTTCCTCGATCTCAGGAACTACGAGGAAGCGGCGCGCATGTGCCACCAGGCCCACGAGCTACGAGCGGCGCGCGACGACTAGCGTCTCGAAGCTGGACCGCAACAGTTGATTCGGATGCCGTCGATCAGCCCGATCGCGCGACCTTCAAGCCAGTCCTGAACCGCTGGTTCCAGGAGGGAGAGGATTTGAACCTCCGGCCCCTGGCGCCCGAAGGTGGTGCTCGACGGAAACCACCAAAGGCCCCGGCCCAAGGGAGCCTTTGGGGCAGTTCGTCGACGTCGATTCGAGGAACGTCGGAAAAGCCTGACAGACTGGGCCTATTTTGCTAGTGGTCCGATCACGTCCCCGTAGCTCAGCTGGATAGAGCAGCGGTTTCCTAATGCGTTGCAGACCATCCCGCTTCGTAGTCTCGTGTCCCCGCTAGTCCCAGTTCATTGGCGGAACGCTAACCGACGATACGGTGTGTGTCGTCAAATGCCAGAGCGTCCCACCATGTCCGGTGGGAAATCGGGTGGGAACGATAGTTCGAGTTCGGGGGTGGGGTGGCCCTCGTAGCAATGGGACTCCTTGGTACCGTCAGAGTCCCCGCTCGATCTTCCTATAAAATTTCCAGAAAATTCCGTGGTGAGCGCTTTAGGCCGCCAGGACCCCAGATTTGCTCTAGGACTCGATCTGCCCGCCCATAACCCAATTTCCAGCGGCTAGCACCCAGATCGATTCAGCGAGTCCCGAATTGCCGAGAGGCGCTATGCATGAGGGAGGAGAACACCCAGGCGCATCGCGGAGGGCGTGAGCTTGGTCAAATAGTCGGCCGTCCGCCGCCCATCGAAGCGACTACCGGTCGCCCTGAGCGCGGCCCGCAAGACCTGCAAGAAGCCTCCTTGATAACTGTCGTCGCAGCGCGGGCGCAGGATACCGATGATCTTGCCAGCCTGGCGAGGCAGTAGCTTGGCCGCCGAAATACCTACGGCCACGCCTAGCGCTGAGTGCCGAGCCTCGCGGGTCGAGCAGGTGGGCAGGGAAGCCCGCGCGTCCCTCGTTGGTGCCAAGAAGCGGGTGGTAGAAGCTGGGCCGTAACGTCCTAGTGCGAAGCACTTGCAGTCAGGCCGCAGGCCCCTATGGCGAGGACAATTGCAGAGTCAGGACTTCGAGCGAGTGAAGGTAAGGTAGCATTCATAACCCTCAGGGTTCTTGAAATGATATTCCAGCTTGTCTGAACGGCTCGCGCACTTGTCATTTTGAAAGGTGAAATCGGCTCCGACTTGGGCGGTACATCGCTCTTGCCTGCTGCTAAAAATAGCCGAAATCGAAATC
>CAZHQA010000003.1:0-54498 GCA_964533955.1 uncultured Reyranella sp.
TCGGCCGCCACGTGATCGGCGGCGCGGGATTCGTGGCCAACCTCGTGCTCTGGAGCGAGGCCTGGTACTTCGACACCGTGGAGGCGGCCAAGCCTCTGCTCCACCTCTGGTCGCTCGGCGTCGAGGAGCAATTCTACCTCTTCTGGCCGCTGACCCTCGTCATCCTGTTGCGCATCGCCCGTCGCCACGTGACGCTGGCAACCGCGCTGATCGCGGCGGTATCGCTCGCCTGGGGTATCAGCCTGGTTCCGGACGACAGGGCGGCAGCGTTTTACTCACCGGCGTCCCGCCTGTGGGAGCCGCTCGCCGGTGCGATGCTGGCGCTGAGGCCACTGCCGGCGCTGCAGGGACGGATCGCGTCCGCCTGGGCGTCGCTCGCTGGCGCCGTGCTGATCGTGAGCTCAGCGTTCGTCCTCGAGCCCAGCGCATGGTTCCCCGGCTGGCGCGCCTTGCTGCCTGTCGGCGGCGCGGTCCTGATCCTCGCCGCCGGACCGCAGGCCATCGTCAATCGGGCAGTGCTGTCACGACCGTGGCTGGTCTGGCTCGGACTCATCAGCTATCCGCTCTATCTCTGGCACTGGCCGCTGCTTTCTTTCGCCTATATCGATGGCCACGAGGAAGCCGAATTCGGAGCACGCGCCGGGCTGCTGGCATTGAGCGTCGTGCTCGCCTGGGCGACATGGCGCCTGGTCGAGGCTCCGATCCGGCGCGGTGGCCCGTCAAAGGCGAAGGTCGCCGGCCTGTCAGCGGCCATGATTGGCGTCGCGGCCGTGGCATATTCTGGCGTGGCGCTTCGCGGCTTCCCCGGCCGCTTCACCTTCCCGTCCGCGATCGCCCGGCTGGCTTCGGGCGACTACGATTTCAGAGCGGGTGCCCGCTGGGATACCTGTTGGCTGGACGGCAACGCGCCAGCCGACGCCTTTGCCGCCGAGTGCAGCACACCCGCCCGGCCCGCCGCAGAGACCGTGGTCCTATGGGGCGATTCCTATGCCGCGCGGCTTCATCCGGGACTGCCGACGGCGCTGCAGTTCACGCGTACCAGTTGTCCACCAATTCTCATGGTCAGCAATCCGTCCTGCCAGCACGGCAATGAATTCGTGCTGGGCGAAATCGCGCGGCTAAGGCCCGGCACCGTCGTCTTGTTCGGCGACTGGGCACGCCGCCACGCCAGTTGGCAGACGGACGGCTACGATACCCGCCAGCTCGGTGCCACGCTCGACGCCCTGCGGTCGGCCGGTGTCGCCCGCATCGTCGTGCTCGGTCCGGCGCCGCAATGGGTGTGGGATCTGCCGCGACTACTGGTGGCGCGCTGGCTGCACGGCGCCACTGTGCCCGAGATTCCCGAACGTGCCACGCTTGGCCTGCATTCCGGCGGGCGGTCCATCGAGCAGGTCATTCGCGGCGAGGTCGAGCGCCACGGCGCGACCTACGTCTCGCTGCTCGATCTGCTGTGCAACGGCGAGGGATGTCTCGTGGAAACGGCGGGTGAGCTCACGACTTGGGATACCGGCCATTTCACGGCCCCCGCCGCCCACTTGATCGGCGCCGAATTGCGGGCGCGAGGGCTCGTGCCGTAGAGGCTGACGAACCATTCCGCCGCGAGCACCCAGGTCCGCGATAGTCAACGTTGGCGACGTCTGTTGTGCGGTTGCTGCACTGTCCATAAGATGGATTGCATCAGCATCGCCGAAAAAGAGCGGGCACATCACTGGGAAGGAAACAAGCCATGCAACCAGGCAAGTGGTTAACGGCGCTCTTCGCGATTGCGGTTGCACTCGCAAGCGGCAGTCATGCGTGGGGCCAGCAAACCATCAAGGTGGCCTACACCGATCCGCTGTCAGGTCCGTTCGCCCAGGTGGGCGACGCCAATCTCAAGCAAATGCAATACATCATCGACTACATCAATGCGAAGGGCGGGGCCCTCGGCAAGAAGTTCGAGCTGGTCCCCTTCGACAACAAGTCCCAGCCCTCGGACGCGCTGATCGCGCTCAAGAGCGCGACCGATCAGAACATGCCGTTCATCATGCAGTGCAGCGGCTCCAACATTGCTGCCGCGTTGATCGACGCGGTCAACAAGCACAACGACCGCAATCCCGACAACCGCATCATCTACCTGAACTGCGGCGCGGTGGCGCCCGAGTTGACCAACGAGCAGTGCAGCTTCTGGCATTTTCGCTTCGACCTGCACGCCGCCATGAAGGCCGAGGTTATGGTCCGCGCCCTGCCGAAGGATGTGACCAAGGTCTATTTGATCAACCAGGATTACTTGTTCGGCCAGTCGGTCCAGCGCGAGGTCAAGAACTTTCTCGGCAAGCTCCGACCCGACGTGCAGGTGGTCGGCGACGAACTGATCCCGCTCGGCAAGATCAAGGACTTCTCGCCCTACATCACCAAGATCAAGGCCTCGGGCGCCCAGGCATTGCTGACCGGCAATTGGGGGCCGGACATGAACCTCCTGATCAAGGCCGGCGTCGATGCCGGCGCCGACCTGCGCTACTACACCTTCTATGCCCACCTGGCCGGCGGGCCGACGGCGATCGGCGCCGGCGGCGACAACCGCGTGCTGGCAGTGATGTCGTTCGGCGAAAACGTCGCGCCGGAGACCGGCAATGCCGAAGCCGAGGCCTTCACCAAGGGCTTCCGCGACAAGCACAAGTTCGACTTCTCCGCGGCCGGCTTCCGCACCATCTTCGAGTATCTCCAGGCGGCGGTGAACAAGGCGGGTTCGGTCGACCCGACCAAGGTGGCCTTTGCCCTGGAAGGCCTCACAATCAAGGACTTCCTCGGCTTCGAGACGACGATGCGCAAGGACGACCATCAGCTGATCAGCGAATACTTCGTCGGCACCTTCAAGAAGGGCGTCAAGTACGACGCCGAAGGCACCGGCCTCGGCTGGGCGACGTCGGCCACGGTGCTTGCCAAGGACATCGACCAGCCCAACACCTGCAAGATGAAGCGTCCGAAGTCGTAGGCGCGAATATCGCGTGCGTGTCATCCCTCGGCCGGCGGCCTCTGGATGACACCGCAGGCGGTACGGTAGCAAAGCCGATGGAAGTCTTCGTCGTCTCGCTCCTCAACGGCCTCGTCTACGGCATGCTGCTGTTCATGCTGGCGAGCGGGCTCACCCTCATCCTCAGCATGATGGGCGTGCTCAACTTCGCCCATGCCAGCGCCTACATGCTGGGCGCCTACTTCGCCTACACGATCAGCCAATACATCGGCTTCTGGCCGGCTCTGATCATAGCGCCCGTGCTGTGCGGGCTGATCGGCGCGGCGATCGAGATGTGGGGACTGCGGCGGGTCCATCGCAACGGTCACATCGCCGAGCTGCTGTTCACCTTCGGCCTTGCCCTGATCATCGAAAAGGGCGTGCAGATGACCTGGGGCCTTCTGCCGGTCCCGTACCGCGTGCCCGAACTGCTCGACTTCCCGCTGTTCCGGATCTACGGCACGCAGTTCCCGGCCTATCGCGCCTTCATGCTGCTGATCTCGGCGCTGATGTTCGGCGCGATCTGGCTCGGCCTCACCCGCACCCGCATCGGCCTGGTCATCCAGGCCGCGCTCACCCATCCCGACATGGCCTCGGCGCTCGGCCACAACGTGCCGCGCATCTTCACCCTCGTCTTCGCCGCCGGCACGGCACTGGCCGGGCTGGCCGGCGTGATCGGCGGCAACTACCAGGTCACCGAGCCCGCCATGGCCTTCACCATGGGCCCGATCGTCTTCGTCGTCGTGGTGTTCGGCGGGTTGGGATCGCTGACCGGCTGCTTCATCGCCTCGATCCTGATGGGCCTGATCCAGACCTTCGCCGTCGTGTTCGACGTGTCGCTGGCCGACCTGCTGGCGAAGTTCGGCTACGTGGTGACCAAGGATACGCCGTTCGCGGAAGTCCTGACCGTGACGCTTCCGCGAATCGGCGCCCTGCTGCCCTTCCTGATGATGGTGCTGATCCTCGTCTTCCGGCCGCGCGGGCTGATGGGAACACGCGACACATGAGCATGCTGCGCCGCCACTCGGTGTGGCTCCTGGCCCTGGTCGTCCTGCTGGCACTGCCATTCCTGTTCTACGACTGGACCAAGGGCCGCCACTCCGGCTTCGTGCTGACGCTGATGAGCGAGATCGGCGTGATGGCCATCTTCGCCCTCAGCTACAACATGCTGATGGGCCAGGCCGGACTGCTGTCGTTCGGCCATGCCGTGCTGTTCGGGCTGGGCGCCTACTGCGCCGCCCATGTCGTGAACCTGGTGAAGGCCGGCACGATCTGGCTGCCGACCGAGCTGGTGCCGCTGGCCGGCGGCCTCGGCGGGATGTTCTTCGGCTATGTGCTCGGGTGGCTGGTGACCAAGCAGCGCGCCACCGCCTTCGCCATGATCACGATGGGGCTCGGCGAGCTGGTCTCGGCCGCCGCGCTGATGTTCATGGGCTTCTTCGGCGGCGAGGGCGGCATCAACATCGATCGCGTGATGGATACCAGCCTGCTCGGCGTCAGCTACAGCTCGCCGTGGCAGGTCTATTGCCTGGTGCTCGCCTGGGCCTTCATCGCCGCCGCCCTGATGCGATTGCAGACCCAGACGCCGCTCGGCCGCATCGCCAACGCCACACGCGACAATTTCGAGCGCGCCCAGTTCGTCGGCTACGACCCACGCATGGTGCGGCTGCTGCAGTTCACCCTGTCGGGCTTCTTCGCCGGCGTCGGCGGCGGGCTGTATGTCCTGATCTATGAAATCGTCACCTTCGACACCGTGTCGGCGGCCAAGTCGGCCAACGCGCTGCTGGCCGTCTATATCGGGGGCGCCGGCGGTTTCTTCGGACCGATCCTCGGCACCATCGTGGTGGTGCTGCTGCAGAGCGGCGTCAGCCTGCTCAGCAATGCCTGGCTGCTCTATGTCGGCGTGCTGTTCATCGTCATGGTGATGTATGCACCGGGCGGATTGATCGGGCTGCTCTTCATGCACGTGCCGATCTGGCGGATCGGCCGCCTGCGCGAGCTCACGCTGCCCTACCTGCGGGCTTTCCCGCCGGCGCTCCTGCTCCTGCTGGGTTTCGTGCTGCTGGTTGAGCTTGCGTCCTTCACGACGATCGGCGCCGCCCAGGGCAAGAAGTTCGCGATCGCCGGCACCGTCATCGACACCACGGCGCCGCTGCCCTGGGTGATCGCGCTGGCGGCGCTCGGCCTCGGTGCCCTGTGGATGCGCCGGGAGGCGCGCGGCTTCCGCGAGCGATGGGACGTTCTGATCGAGGATGCCAAACGGCGCGGAGCGGTGTCGTGAGCACCCCGGCAGTAGAACTGCGCCAGGTGCGCAAGAGTTTCGGACAGACCGAGATCATCCGCAGCGTCGACCTCGTCATCCCGCGCGGCGAGCGGCACGCCATCATCGGCCCCAACGGGGCCGGCAAGACCACGCTGTTCAACCTGGTCTCCGGGCGCTTCCCGGTCACCTCGGGCACCATTGCCGTGAACGGCAAATCGATCGCCGACCTGGCGCCGCAGGAAATCAACCGGCTTGGTCTGTCGCGCAGCTTCCAGATCACCTCGATCTTCCCGCGCATGACCGTGTTCGAGAACATCCGCTGCGGGCTGCTGTGGTCGCGCGGCTATCGCTATTCGTTCTGGCACCTGCTGGGCGGACAGAAGGAGTTGAATGGCGAGGCCGACCGGCTGCTCGACCGGCTGAAGCTCGCCGACCGACGCAACCTGCCGGCCGGCCTGCTGTCCTACGCCGAGCAGCGCGCGCTGGAGATCGGCATCACCATCGCCGGCGGCGCCGACATCGTCCTGCTGGATGAGCCGACCGCCGGCATGAGCCATAGCGAGACCGAAGCCGCGGTCGCGCTGATCCGTTCGGTTTCGGACGGGAAAACCCTGATCATGGTCGAGCACGACATGAGCGTGGTGTTCGGCCTGGCCGACCGCATCACCGTGCTGGTCTACGGCGAGGTGATCGCCTCGGACGCGCCAGCCGCCATCCGCGGCAATGCCGCCGTACAAGAGGCCTATCTCGGGACGGCGGCGGCATGAACGGCGGCGGCATGATGCTCGAGGTCCGCGACCTCCACGCCCTGTACGGCAAGAGCCACATCCTCCAGGGCGTCGACCTCGCGGTCGACGAAGGCGAGATCGTGAGCCTGCTCGGGCGCAACGGCGTCGGCCGTTCGACTGCCTGCAAGGCGATCATGGGCCTGGTCCCGCCGGTCGGAGAGATCAGCTTCAGGGGCCGCCTGATCTCGGGACTTCGGCCCGACCAGATCGCCCATGCCGGCGTCGGCTACGTGCCGGAGGACCGCCAGGTGTTCCCGGGTCTGACCGTGAAGCAGAATCTCGAACTGGGGCTGAAGCGCGCGGGCGTGTTCGGCCGATGGAAGTTCGAGGACGTGTTCTCGCTGTTCCCCAATCTCGGCGAGCGCCAGGACAACCCGGCCGGTGTCCTGTCCGGCGGCGAGCAACAGATGCTCACCATGTGCCGCACCCTGATGGGCGATCCCGACCTGGTCATCATCGACGAACCGACCGAGGGCCTGGCGCCCAAATTGGTCGAGCAGGTCGGCCGGCTGCTCGACGAGATCGCCCGGCGCGGCACGGCGATCCTCCTGGTCGAACAGAAGCTCACGATCGCGCTCCGGATCTCGCGCCGCCTCTACGTGATGGGCCATGGCCGTATCGTCTTCGAAGGATCGCCTGCCGATCTTGCGGCCAACGCCGCAATTCGCAAGGAATGGCTGGAAGTATGAGCCTCCTCCCGGCAAGGTCGATCGCCTCCCCATGGCTGCATGGCGGGTGCTCGGCTGAATTCCTGTCTCGGCCGTCCGAACGAGGCCCGAGTGTCTTCGCAATCGCATCAGTGGCTATCGCCGCTTTCATCGGAAGTTCGGCCTTCGCCCAAGGCGCGATCAATCTCGCAGCCGAACTTCCGGGCAAAACCTGCATCGGCTCATTCTCGATCCCTCATCCGAAGGGTTCCATCACGGACCAAGGCGCTGTGCGCATTACATTCGCGAACGGTACCGCTCAGGTGCAGACGACGTTCGGCGTGCCGGCCTACCGATCGCCCGCCGAGGCAAAATTCGCCGATGCCGAAACGGTTGCCTCGCTCAACATGACCGCCAACGCCATGACCTTCGCGCGCCGGAGCTCGGATTGGAAATTTGCGGCCGTGCGCCGCGAGGGACCTGCGATCGTGCTCAGCGGAGAGGCCGACCCGCGCCGAGCCCGACCCGATTGGACCGTGGCGATGGCTTCCGTCACCTGTCAGTGAGTCCGTGCCGCCGCAACCTGGGGCGCCGCAATGGGGTGCCGTCACAAAACGCTTCCGGTTACCCGGCGCACCGCATCGCGTTCAGCAGTCGTTCGCAACACGCTTCAAGATGTCCGCGGCCGTCTCCTCGGCGTGCGGCGCTGGCGATTGGAGGCTGTCGATCGCCGCGCGTGCAGCCATCGCCCGATAGACCGCCGCCAGCAGTTCTCCGGGCGGCAAATGCTTCCACTTTTTCAAGGCCTGTAGCCCGGAATCAATCATTCGGGGCGTGACCACCAAGTGGTGATTCGCCGGTTGCCGCGCTTTTGTCATGATCTCCCGCTGCCGGCACTATCGAGGATCAGACTTACGACGGCCTTTCGCCGAGACGGCGGCCGCCCGGCGGGCAATCCTCAGCGCTCCTTCTCTGCCTCCTGCAGCTCGGCGGCCCGTTCGCACATCCGTGCGGCTTCCGCGTAGTTCCTCAGGTCCAGGAATGCGTGCGCCAGGAAGTCGTAGTGAATGGGCCTGGGATAGGCGTCGTCGAGGAGCGGCTCAGGAGCGCGCGGGCGGCCGACCGCTCCTTGCTCGCGGTAAGGGCGCGCGCCGCGAGGCATGTCGCCTCGATCCGGATGTTGCGGGGCATCCGCCCGGTTTCTGATAATTGCGGGAATCCGGCCAGCGTCTGCTCGAAGGCGCGCTGCGCAAATGCCTCGCGCCTCCCGTTCAACAGCGCTTCACCGGTATTCGGGACTCTGTCGGCCATCTCCGCCCCCCGTTGCCATTTACTGATGCAAATATCCTGCCGGCAAGCGAGGTAATGGCAGTTGCTCTGCATGCATCGTATGGCAAAGCACCTGGTGTGCAGCTCATGGACCCCGCCGACTCGGCGCCATCTCACATGAGCCTGTACTGCCTTTGAAAAAAAGCCGAATGCAGACCGCCGTCGGGCGGTCGGGCGGCGATATGTTGCGTGATCTGAGCGTTCTCCGAGCCGTTTCCGGCGACCATCAGCATGACGTGATTGACCGGAATGGTTCTCAGCGTCTCCCGCCTCAACAGCCTATCGAGAATGTCTTCTGGCTCACCCTCGGGAACGGCAATCCAATATCTCAAGGCCTTGAGCATGCTCTGCGTCGCGGCGTCGTGCGCCTTGTAGTCACCGGCAACATAGTGCGTACCCAGAGTTTCAATTCTGGCTATGCAGATCGGTTCTCCCGCGCCATCCGGATCCTCCGCGCTGTGGTCGGTATGCAGGCCATGCGGCTCGGGGACCGTGAACTTGCCGTACGCATAGTGCTCCTTACGATAGCGCGCTGACGGAACGAGGACGCGCATCAGTTCATCGACGTCGTCGTTATAGAGACGCACGTAATTCGCCATCGTGTCGGGATCAGCGTCGACGAATTTCTCCACGAACCAGCTGTCGTTGACATATACCGTTTTGACGTCGTCGAACTGCTTGGCATGCTCGTGGATCGCCTTGCTTGCGGCCTGGCGGAGACGGGCAATCGGTATGGGCAGACGGGTGTGCGCTTCGCGGTCGTTGAAGTTTGCGTGTAAACGTTCAATGAGAGACCAATGGTCGGAAGAGAACTGGACTGGTTCCAATATCCTTAGTCTGGGCGGTAAGCTCGCCCATGCCTGATGAAGTGATGTCATAACCACACCGTCGTCCGAGGCGAAGCATTCCTCGGTGCTCACGGTAACACAAGAAGGTTGGCATGGACCTGAACCTGCGCGGCAAGATTGCACTCGTCACCGGTGCCTCCAAGGGAATTGGCCTGGCCTGCGCCAGGCAACTCGCCGAGGAAGGTTGCCATTTGCATCTCGCGTCGCGGACCAAGGCGGATCTCGAACGCGCCAAGGAAGGGATCCAGGCACGGCACAATGTCTCGGTGACGATCCACGCCGTCGATCTCAGCAACGGCGATGCAGCACGGTCGCTCGCCGCAGCCTGTCCCGACATCGATATCCTGGTGAACAACGCTGGCGCCATCCCAGCCGGCGACCTGCAGGCTGTCGACGAGGCGCGGTGGCGCCAGGCCTGGGACCTGAAGGTATTCGGCTACATCAACATGTGCCGCGCGGTCTATCCGGCGATGAAGGCGCGCGGCGGCGGCGTCATCGTCAATGTCCTCGGCGCCGCCGGGGAACGGCCGACCTGGGGCTACATCGCGGGCAGCGCCGGCAATGCCTCGCTGATGGCCTTCACCCGCGGGATGGGCGGCACCAGCCTCGTCGACCGCGTCCGCATCGTCGCCTGCAATCCCGGCCTGATCCGGACCGAACGCATGGAGACGATGCTGCGTGCGAGCGCGCAGGCCAAATTCGGCGATCCCGCGCGCTGGCAGGAACTGATCCCGACGAATCCGCCGGTCGGCACGCCCGAACAGTGCGCCGATCTCGTGGCTTTCCTCGCCTCCGACCGGGCTTCGCACATCGCCGGGACCGTGGTGACGATCGATGGCGGAGCGGCGCACTTCAGCGGGGTCCTATAAAGCCGCCATGCGGCGCGCCTCCCTCGGCCGCCCTCGACAACGAGACGCCGCGGGATGAAAATATCGCACGCGATCTGCACGGGAGGAGTCATGTCCAGCACCAAGGACTGGAAATTCAGCCACGATGTCGCGACCGCCGCCGAGTGGACACCCGGCCTGCGCGAGATCTTCGAGTACCGGGACCTCGGCATAAAAGACGGGACCAAGGGCGACTATGTCGCTCACCTGGTTCGTCACAACGGCAAGAAAATGAAGGACGATGTGCAGCACTGGCACGTCCACGACTGCACCTTCCAAATGGTCTACGTCCTGAACGGATGGGCGACGTTCGAATACGCCGGACAGGGCCAGAAGACGATCCGCAAGGGCGACTGCATCAACCAGACCCCGGGCATCCCACATCGAGAACTCGCATGTTCGGAGGATTTCGAGGTGCTCGAGATCGTGGCGCCGGCGGACTTCAAGACCAGGATCGTCGAAGCGCCGGCCACGCAGGCTGAGGCTGCGGAGTAGCATTCAGCCCGGTCTAGCGATCGGGCCGCTGTAATTAAGAACAACAGGCAGGCGGCAAACCGCCATGCCAAGGGAGGAAGCACATGTCGGGACAAATCCGCCCGTCGCGAAGGGCAATGCTCAGGGTCGGCCTCGCGGGAGCCGCCACCGTCGCATCGCCCGCCATCCTGCGCCTCCGCGCCTGGGGGCAGTCCGGTCCGATCAAGATCGGCCTGCCGCTGGCGTTGACCGGTGCACTGGGCTCCGTAGGACAGCAGCAGAAACGCGGCGCCGAACTCTACGCCAAACTCCAGAATGCCAAGGGCGGCATCCTGGGACGGCCCATCGAGCTACTGATCGAGGACACCGCCGGAAATCCCGCGAACTGCGTGCGCAAGGCGCAGGAAATGGTGGAGCGTCGCGACTGCCGGCTGCTCACCGGCATCACGCTGTCGTCCGAGGCGCTGGCGGTGGTGCCCAAGCTCGCCGAATGGGACTCGATCTTCATTTCGTCCGACAACGGCGATGGCCGGCTGACCGCCGAGAGCCTCGTGCCGAACTTCTTTCGCGCCAATATCTCGGGTCCGATGGGCACGCGGGCCGTGTCGCTCTATCTGCGCAATGCCAAGCTGCAGAAGTTCTATGCCCTGGGGCTCGACTACGCCTGGGGGCACAACAGCGTGCAGGTCTTCGAGCAGGAGGCGCTCAAGTCGAAGAAGGAATTCATCGGCAAGGTTTTCGCGCCGACCGGCACCAAGGACTATTCGCCCTACATCACCAAGATTCGCCAGTCCGGCGCCGACGCCGTCTTCCTGGTGCTGCAGGGCGACGACAACAACGCGTTCCTGTCGCAGGCCCAGCAGTACCGCCTGCCCGAGAAGGTCCGCCTGCTGACCGAGATCGTCGATCTCGCCAGCATCCGCGCCGTGGGCGATGCCGCGCTCGGCCTGATCGGCTCCTCGCGCTACAGCTTCACCTACGATCATCCGCTGAACAATGAGTTCGTCGCCTTGTGGAAGAAGGAGCACGGCACGGTTCCCGATACTTTCGAGGGCGAACAGTGGCAATGCATGAAGGTGTTCGAAGCCGCCATCACCAAGGCGGGCGGCATCGAGGCCGGCAAGCTGCGCACGGCCCTCGAGGACATCGAGATCGAAAGCGTCAAGGGCAAGGTGCATATCCGCAAGTGCGATCATCAGGGCGTGCAGCAGGGCTTCATGGTCGAGGTGGTCAAGAAGCAGGGTTTCGACACGCCGGTGCCGGAGGTGATCGCCACGTTTCCCGGCGAAAGCACGACGCCGACCTGCAACACCATGACCTTCAAAGACTAGGCCCAAACGGCCGGCGGCGCGTCGTGCCGGAAGGCAGGACGGCAGCCCGCGCACCGGCCGGTCCGCTTCCCGATGAGCACACTTGCCCTTCTGCTCACGCAGTTCGTCAACGCGCTGTCGCAATCGGCCCTGCTGTTCTTTCTCGGCGTTGGCCTGACGCTGATCTTCGGCCTGATGCGGATCGTGAATTTCGCCCACGGCGCGCTCTATATGCTGGGCGCCTTCGTCGGCTACTCGCTCAGCACGTGGTCGGGCAACTACTGGCTGGCCCTGGCGGCCGCGCCGGTGCTGGTCGGGCTCTTCGGAGCGGCGTTCGAATTCACGATCCTGCGCAGGCTCTACCGGCGCGATGCCCACGCCTTCCTGATGGTGACCTTTGGCCTCGCGCTCGTCGTCGGCGAGGCCGTCCGGCTGACCTGGGGCTCGGATGCCCTCAAGGTGGCCGCCCCGCCTCTGCTGTCCGGTGTAATCTTCCTGCTCGACGAGCCGTTTCCGGTCTACCGCCTCTTTCTCGCCGCCACCGGCATCGTGGTCGCCCTGGCGATCTGGCAATTCCTCGAGCGATCGAGGCTCGGGCTGCTCATCCGCGCCACCTCTCAGAACGCCGACATGGCCAGCGCTCTCGGTGTCGACATAAAGCTCATTCGCTCGTGTGTGTTCGGGATCGGCTGCGGCCTCGCCGCGCTCGGTGGCGTGCTCGCGGCACCATTGGTCACCGCCTCGAACGGCATGGCCGCGACCGTCATCATCGACGCCTTTGTGATCGTCATCATCGGCGGCATGGGCAGCTTCCTGGGCTCGCTGATCGGCGCCCTGCTGATCGGCTTCGTCCAGGTCTTCGGCAACTACTATGCTCCCGATTTCGCATTGGCCTTCATGTACCTGGTGATGCTGGCCGTCCTCGTGGTGCGCCCCGGCGGCCTGCTCGGCAAGGAAGCATGAGCTGATGCGCGGCGCGACCCGGCTGATCTGGATCGCCGTCGGGCTGGCGCTGGTGCTGGCGCCGCTCGGTCTGCCGGCGTTCGCCATGACGCTGCTCACCGAGGCAGTGATCCTCGGACTGTTCGCCATGAGCCTCGATCTCATGTTCGGCTACACGCGGCTCGTCTCGTTCGGCCACGCCGCCGCCTACGGCTTCGGCGCCTATGCCTGCGGCTGGCTGCTTCTGCACACCGGCATGCCGCTGCTGTTTGCGGTGTTCGCCGCCGGAGCGCTGACCGGCGTCATGGCCATCGGCGTCGGCTGGATGTGCACGCTGGCCACCGGCGTCTCCTTCTCGATGCTGACGCTGGCCTTTGCCCAGCTGCTTTATGCCATCTCCTTCAAATGGACCTCGGTAACGGGCGGTTCGGACGGGCTGGCGGGAATTCCCCGCACGATCGGCCCGTTCGGCTTCGCGGCCTTGTCGAGCAAGACCGGCTTCTACTACCTGGCGCTCGCCTGCCTGGTCGGCGGGTACCTCGTATGCTCCGCCCTGGTGCGCTCGCCGTTCGGCGCGGTGCTGCGCGGCATCCGCGAGAACGAAGCCAAGACGATGGCACTCGGCTACAACACCCGCCTCTACAAGATTGCCGTGGTTGCTGTCGCCTATGGGCTTGGCGGACTGGCCGGGGCTCTCTACGCGCCGTTTGCCGGCTTTGCCAATACCGAGCTTCTGTTCTGGCTGCTGTCGGGCCAGGTGCTCATCATGGTGATCGTCGGCGGTGCCGGAACGCTGATTGGTCCGGTCCTTGGCGCCGCCTTCTTCATGCTGATGGAGCACCAGCTCAGCGCGCTGACGGAAGCCTGGGCGCTCTATTTCGGCCTGATCTTCATCGCCTTCGTCCTGTTCGCCCCCCAGGGAATCTGGGGACTGGCGACAACGCGGTTGCGCCGCGCCAACCCGAGGCCCTGAGCGTGACGTTGCTCGAACTCGACGGCGTGACACGGCGATACGGTGCCCTGGTGGCGCTCGATCAGGTCGCCATGAAGGTCGAGGAAGGCGAGGTTCGCGCCGTCATCGGTCCCAACGGCGCCGGCAAGACCACGCTGTTCAACGTGATCACCGGCACGGTCAAGCCGACGGCCGGGCTGATCCGATTCGACGGTCAGCCGATCGCCGGCCTGCCGGGCCACCAGATCTGCCGTCTCGGCATATCGCGCACCTTCCAGATCACCGCGCTGTTTCCCGAGATGTCGGCGCGCCAGAATGCGCAGCTGGCAGCGCAGGCCCGCCACCCACAGCGCTGGCAACCCTTTGGCGGCGCGAGGATCTTCAAGGAGGCCCGTTTGCTCGCCGATGCCGCTCTCGAGCAGCTCGGCCTGTCCCTCATCGCCGACCGGCCGGCCGGACTGCTCTCGCACGGCGATCAGCGCCTGCTTGAAGTCGCCATGGCCATGGCCCAGCGGCCGCGCGTGCTTCTGCTCGACGAGCCGACGCAGGGACTCTCGGTCGAGGAGACGGCCCAGGCCGTGGAGACGCTTGCGCGGTTCCTGCAGGCCTCGCGGATGACGGTTCTTCTCGTCGAGCATGACATGGAGGTGGTGTTTCGCCTCGCCCACCGGATCACGGTGCTGCATCGGGGCACGGTGATCGCCGACGGCGCGCCGGAGGAGGTGAAGGCCGATTCGGCGGTGCAGGACGCCTATCTCGGAGGCTTTGCCTGATGCTCAGGATCGAGGGCATGAACACCCACTACGGCGCCAGCCACGTCCTGCAGGGCGTCGATCTCGACATGCCCCAGGGCCGCATCAGCGCCGTGCTGGGCCGCAACGGCGTCGGCAAGACGACGATGGTCAAGAGCATCATGGGGCTCGTTGTCCTGAGCGGCGGACGCGTGCAGGTCGGAAGCACCGACATCACCGGCTGGTCGCCGCATCAAGTGGCGCGCGAGGGTGTGGCCTACGTGCCCGAAGGACGACTGATCTTTCCCGATCTCACCGTGATCGAGAACATAAAGGTCGGCGAACGCCGGCCTGGCACGGCTTGGCCGCTCGTACGGCTGCTCGATCTGTTCCCCTCGCTACGGGAGCGCGCCGCCAGCAAGGGATCGCAACTCTCAGGTGGCGAACAGCAGATGTTGGCAATTGCGCGCGCGCTCGTATCCGACCCCAAGGTCATGCTGCTGGACGAACCGAGCCAGGGGCTCGCGCCCTTGGTGGTGCGCGAGCTGGCCCGGATCATCCGGCTGCTGCGCGAGGAAGGCGTCACGATCCTGCTGGTCGAGCAGAACATGAAGCTTGCCGAGGCGGTCGCCGACGAGCTCCACATCATGGTCAAGGGGCGAATGGTCTACCGCGCCACCCCCGCCGTCTTCCGCGCCGAGGAAGAGACAATTCGAGCTCGCTTTCTCACCGTATGATGCCGATCGAGCGGCACGGCAAAACCGACAGGTTGTTCGGCAAACTCCGGTGCTCGGCGTTGTCGGTTCGTCGTCGAATGCAGAATGCCGATATACCGTCGGCGTAGGTTGTTGATTCCTCGGGAGAAGAACGGCCCTGCGTTGAACTTCTAATGACCGAATTTGGCGGTCGATGGGATTCCGGGATACAATCCAGCCGTTGTGCCTTGGTTGGCGAGCGACTTTCCGCAGTTTCCGCTAGTGCGCTACCCCCTCGAAGACCGGTCCGTTTTGCGTAGCGAGGAAACTCCGCAATTAGCGCTGCCCCGCTACCCATGACGAAAACCCGGGCCGCTCCAGGCGAGAAGCGGCGTCGTTTTTTGCCAGGCATCCAGCTAAGGTCGGCTGATGTCTTCTTCTGCTTTGGTTCCACCCTGGCGCATTGGTGTGGACGTGGGTGGCACCTTTACCGACATGGTCTTGCGTGACAGCGCCGGGACCGTGCACATCTTCAAGGTGCCGTCCGTGCCGACCGACCCCAGTCAGGGGGTGCTCGGCGTCCTGCGGCTCGCCGCCCAGCAACTCGACCTGCCGCTTTCCGCCCTGCTGCGCGAATGCGCGCTGTTCGTGCACGGCTCGACCATCGCCACCAACACGATCCTGGAGAAAAAGGGCGCCAAGGTCGGCATGCTCACGACCGAGGGATTTCGCGACAGCCTGGAGATCCGGCGAGGCATCCGCGAGAACCAGTGGGACCATCGCGCGCCATTCCCTGAGGTGCTGGTCCCGCGTTACCTGCGGCAGCCGGTGCGAGGCCGAATCGGCGCCGACGGCCGCGAACTGACCCCGCTCGACCTCGGCGATGTCGATGCCGCCGCCAGACTCTTCGCCGAGGAGGGCGTGGAATCGGTAGCGGTCAGCCTGTTCAACAGCTTCCTCGATGGCGCTCATGAACAGGGCGTTGGCGCACGCCTCGCCACGACTCCGGTCGGGAAATGGGTATCTCTGTCGAGCGACGTCATGCCGACCATGGGCGAGTACGAGCGCGGCTCGACGGCCGTGGTGAATGCCTACATCGCGCCCAAGGTATCGGGCTACCTGCGCGCGCTCGACGAGCAGCTTCGTCAGCTCGGCTTGCCGCGCTCGCTGCTGCTTCTTCAAAGCAATGGCGGCGCAGTCCTGGTCGATCAGGTCGCCGCGCGGCCGGTCATGCTGGTTCTGTCGGGCCCTGCCGCCGGAGTCGGCGCGCTCAAGGGCTGTGCCGATCGCGGCGAGGCCGCAAACCTGATCTCCATGGAGATCGGCGGTACCAGTTGTGACGTGATGGTGATGGCCAAGGGTGATGTGCCGGTGACCGACGCACTCGTCATCGACGGCTATCATCTCACGACGCCATCGGTCGAGATCCACACGGTCGGCGCCGGCGGCGGCACCATCGCCTGGGTCGACGCAGCTGGCTTGCTGCATGTCGGCCCGCAGGGCGCCGGCGCGCGCCCCGGGCCGGCTGCCTACGGCCTGGGCGGCGAGGATCCCACGGTGACCGATGCACAGCTCGTGCTCGGGCGACTGAAGCCCGGCCCGCTCGCAGGCGGCGTGACGCTCGACGCACGGCTTGCGCGTGAAGCCATCGAAAGCAAGCTCGCCGGTCCGCTCGGCCTCCCGGTGGAAGAAGCCGCCGCGGGTGTGATCCGGCTGCTCGAGCAGAACCTGCTGCATGCTGTCGAGAGACTCAGCATCGAGCGAGGCCACAATCCTGCGACGTTCACTCTCGTGGCGGCAGGCGGCGCAGGTCCGATGCATGGCTCGGTCGTCGCCGCCGCGCTCGGCTGCCGACGCGCCCTTCTGCCAAGGGCCGCCGGAGCCTTCTGCGCCATGGGGATGCTTCAATCCGACATCCGCCAGGACTATCTCAAGGTGTTCCTCGCCGATCTCGACAAGGTCGAACGCTCCGTGCTCGAGCAGGCGTTCGCCGAGCTCGAGGTGCGGGCGGGCGATTTTCCGGTCCGGGACCGGGAGGTCGACCTCCGCTACGAAGGCCAGCAGTGGCCGGTGCGCGTGCCGTTCAACGGCACCGATACCGCCGCTGCACGCCGCACTTTCGAAGCCGAGCATCAGAGGCTGTTCGGCCACATCCAGCCCGGGAGTCGCATCGACATCACCGCTTTGCGCGTGGTGGGACGGGATCCGCTCGACTGGACGCCGCCCGCTGCCCGGCCGAGCCGCAGCGACCCGCCCACGCCGCGCGAGACGCGCAAGGTCTGGCTCGATCCGGCCCATGGCTGGCGGGACGTGCCGGTCTATGCCGGTGGCGACCTCACGCCCGGCTGCGTCCTCGACGGACCGCTGCTCATCGAAGAGCGAACCACCACGGCCCTGGTCGGCGCGCGCGACCGCCTCGAGGTCGATCCCCGCGACGACTTCCTCGTGCATATCGGAGCCCGCTCATGACGACCGAGCTTGATCCCGTCACGCTGGCGCTGGTCCAGAACCGGCTCGACCACATTTCCCTGCAAATGGGTTGGGTGATGACGCGTACTGCGCGCTCACCCATCTTCAGCCAGAGTCATGATTTCTCCTGCTTCATCGCCGATGCGCACGGCACGCTGATCAGCCAGGCTGACGGCATACCAATCCACACCGGAGGCGGTGGCTTCGCCGTGCGAGCCATCCTGCGCGATTTCGACGGAGCCATCGCACCCGAGGACGTGTTCTTGCTCAACGACCCCTATACGGCGGGCGGCAACCACCTGCCGGACTGGGTCATCGCCCGTCCGGTCTTCGTTGCCGGCGCGCTGATGGGCTTCTGCTGCAACCGGGCCCACCAGGCCGACATCGGCGGCGGCGCGGCCGGCACCTACAACTCGGCCGCGACCGAGATTTTTCACGAAGGCATCCGCCTGCCGGTGCTGAAGCTCGTCGAGGGCGGCAAGACGCGCGCGGACCTCTGGCGCCTGCTGCTGCTCAACACGCGCCTGCCCGAGGCGCTTGAAGGCGACCTGCATGCGATGATTGGCTCGACGCGGATCGGCGCGGAGCGCCTGACGTTGCTGGTCGAAGAGCTCGGTGTCGAACGCGCCGGCGGCTTCTTCGAGGGCGTTCTCGCCCATGCCGACCGGCGCTTCCAGGGCTGTATCGACCGTCTCGCCGAAGGCGTGTGGCGTGCCGAGGAGCCCGTCGACAACGACTGCTTCGACCCGATCGATGGCCGCATCGTCGTCACGCTGACTGTGAAGGATCGCCGGCTGATCGTCGATTTCGCCGGTACGTCGCCGCAGATACGAGGCTTCAAGAACAGTTCGGTCGCCAACTCCACGTCGGCCGTGTTCATGTCTCTTGCGTCGTTTTTCGAGCCCGACCTGCCCAAGAACGAAGGCGCTTTCCGCAGCGTCGAGATCCGTCTGCCCGAGGGCACGCTGGTCAACGCCCGTGCGCCAGCGCCGATGACCATGAACACCGTGTTCGTGGCGCACGAGATCATCCATGCGATGTGGAAGGCCTTGGAGCAGGCGCTGCCCGAGCGCGCCTCGGCTGGATGGTCGAAGGCCGTGCATGCGGTGACCGCTGGCCTGCGGCCGGACGGAGGACGTTACGTGATGTACCAGTGGGCCGGCGCGCCCGCCGGTGGTGGCGTCGAAGGCCGGGACGGCTTTCACCTGATCGGCCACCTGATCACGCTGGGCGGCCTCACTCTTCCCAATCTCGAGACGTACGAGCAGCTCTATCCGGTGCGCTTCACGAGGCAGGAACTGCGCTGCGATACGGCAGGGCCTGGACGTTTCCGCGGCGGCGCAGGCTGCGACTACGAAGTCGAGATGTTCACGCCAGCCGACTACGCCTTTCGTGGCGAGGGCGTCGGCGCGCCGTCGAGCTTCGGCTCGGCAGGCGGCCGCGCCGGGTCGGGCGGCGAAGTGGTCCTTGCACTCGCCGACGGCAAGAAGGTTCAGGCGCCGAAGTACGGCGTCGTGCGCTACGGACCTGCAACCTACCGCGCCCTGTCGCCGGGCGGCGGCGGCTATGGCGCCCCCACGACGCGCGATCCCGCCCGCGTGCTGCGCGATGTACGCGATGGGATCGTCAGTCCCGCCGCCGCCGAACGCGACTACGGTGTGGCGATCGCTGCCGATGGGCGCAGCGTGGACATGCCCAGGACGACGGCCTTGCGCGCGTCGAGCGCCTGAGCGCCGCGGCTCCGCGGTTTTGTTGCCCGGCCCGATTGCGGCGGCCTAGAGTGAGTCTATCGGTGCTCAAGAAGCGCTTATCGAGGGAGCAATGGCGACTCAAGGAACCCTGTCGTGGCCAATGACGCGTGCTCTGGCGTTGCGTCCGAACAGTGAAGCAATTGTCGACGGCGAGACGCGCCTGACCTACGCGCAGTGGGGCCGCCGAGTGCGCGGCCTGACGGCCGGCCTGCGCAGCATCGGCCTGCGCACGGGCGATGTCGTCGCATCGATCGGCCAGAACAGCTTCCGGCACCTGGAGTGCTGGGTCGGCATTCCCCCGGCGGGGATGGTGCTCAACGATCTCAACTACCGGCTCGCCGTCCCCGAACTCGAATTCATCGTCAACGATTGCGGGGCCCGAGCCCTCGTCGCCGACGATGCGTACCTGGAGGTGGCCCGCCAGTTGAAGCAGCGATGCGCCTCGCTCGAGTACCTGGTCTATTTCGGGGCGGGGTCGGCCCCGAAAGGCTGGATCCATTGGGACGACTTGTGCGCGGCAACGCCGCTCGACGAAGACCACGCCGATCTTCGCGCAATCACCCCGGACACACTTGCGGCCATCTCCTACACCGGCGGCACCACCGGCCTGCCCAAGGGCGTCATGCAGAGCCATGCGAACTTGCTGGCCAATGCCAAGCACATGCTCATCGCCAACCCGCTGGGCCCGGCGGACCGGTTCATCCATGCCGCACCGATGTTTCACGCCGCCGACGCCGCGACGACGTTCGCGCTGACATTCGTGGGCGGCGCGCATGTCTGCATTCGCGGCTATGAACCGGAGCTGTTCGGCAGGATCGTCGAAGCCGAGCGAGTCACGGTGGCGCTGATCGTACCGACGATGATCAATATGCTGCTCAATCACCCGGCCACGGCTTCTCGCGACTTTTCCGCCTGGCGTTTGCTCATGTACGGAGCTTCGCCGATGCCGGTGGAACTGCTGCTCCGGGCTTGCGCCGTCTTGCCGTGCGACTTCGTCCAGCTCTACGGGATGACGGAGGCGGCGCCACTCGTGACTTCCACCCAACGCACCGACAATCGCGACGGCGCTCAGGGAATCGAGCCGGCCAAGAGCCGGCTCGCCAGCTGCGGGCAGCCGGTCGTGGGGGTCCAGGTCGAGGTCCGCCGCCATGACGGTTCGATTTGCAATCCTCGCGAGATCGGCGAGGTGTACGTGCGGGGACCGAACATCATGCAGGGCTATTGGAAACGGCCGGAGGAAACGGCGAATGCCCTTGTCGGCAACGGCTGGTACAAGAGCGGCGACGTGGCATGGGCCGACGAAGACGGCTACCTGTTCGTCGTCGACCGGACCAAGGACATGATCATTTCGGGCGGTGAAAACATCTACACGACCGAAGTCGAGAACGCCGTGTTTCACCATCCCGCGGTCCTCGAGGTCGCGGTCTTCGGGATTCCGCATGAAAAATACGGAGAGATGGTCCATGCCGAGGTGGTCACCAAGCCGGGCACCTCTGTCACGATCGACGAAATCGTGGCGATATGCAGGGAACGCATCGGCGGCTACAAGGTGCCCCGCTCCGTGGCGATCCGCAGCGAACCGCTCCCCAAATCGGGGGCCGGCAAGATCCTGAAGCGCAATCTTCGCGATCCCTATTGGGAAGGCAAAGAACGAGGCGTCAACTAGAGCGCGCTGCCGCAACCCCCAGAACGGGAACGCCGGAAGCACCGGGCCTCCTCGCGCCGAGCAGTTGCCGCGCCTCGTCCAGCCGATTGGCGCCGAGGAAGGCCCTCAACAGAGTGAAGTCGATCAGGTCGTGTTGCGCACGGCTGCCGCCAACGCGTTCATTTTGGCCCGCGAGCGGCGCAAGTGCCGCGATCGCCTGGTCAAAGTCGCCCCGTTCGAACGCCGCAAATCCGACCGCCAGCGCGGGAAGATACGAGCCCGACGGGTAGCGCCCTTCTTGCGCCAATGTCTCGATCTGGCGCGCACGCGTGTCGAGCGAGGCTTCGTCGCGCATCACGGCATGGATCAGGCCGACATGGAGATCGGCAAGTCCATTGCCCGGCCTGGACAGCGAGCTGTTGGCGTACTCCCGCAGTGTGCGCCAGGCCTCAGCGTCGCGCGGATGGCCCGCGAGTTCGGAGCGCCACAAGAACGCCGCCCCATCCGAAATCTTCTGTTGTGGTCCGCCGCTGTGCCGGTCGAGCGCAATGGCGTCGAGATAGAGCCTCGACGCCTCAGTCCAGTTGCCGGCCTCGATCTCAAAAAGCGACAGATGCCAGCTCAGATGACCATGGAAAAAGCCCTCGCGCGGATAGGTGGCAAGCCAGGCCGAAAGAAAGCTGCGTGCAGTATCGCGCTCGCCGCTCTCGTAGCAGATATGGGCAAAGCCATGGGCTCCATGCGCGTTGTTCGGGTTCGCTGCCACGGACTGTTCGATCTTCGCCCGGGCGACACCCAGCTGCCCGTCTTCGGACAGGGCCATGGCGTGATAGGAAACGAACCAGAAATCGTCGCCATAGCTCGGCGCCAAGGTGTCCATCAAGGCCGCGATCCGGTGCTTCTGTCCGATGCGGCCAGAGCTCCCAATCAAGCCATTGGGATTGGCAGCACTGGCGACGACAAGCGCGTCACGCGGCCATGCCGCGAGATGGGCATACAACGCAGAAATCGCGGCTTCGCTTTGACCCGCGAAAACGAGGTCGAAGAAGGCGATGTGACTGGCTTCCCGCTCGGATACATCAGAAGCCAGGGCCTTGGCCGCCGCCAGGGCGGCCCGCGCCGCGACGACTTCGCCTTGCCGCATCAGGACCTGCGCCTTGCCGGCATGGGCCAGGGCAAAGCCAGGATCTGCGGCGATGGCCCGGTCGTAGGCCTCGATCGCACCGGGATAGAACGTCAGCGCCAGGGCGGTGGCTTGAACGTAAGCATCCCGCGCGGCAGTCGACGCCGTCGTCAAGGCGAGGTCGTAGCGATCCTTCAGCATGGCAAGCTCCACCGCCGGCTCTTACAGGTTCGTCTCCACAGGTTGTCGCAGGGCGATCATCTAGTCGAGGCTCGCGCCGGTCCGCTTGACGATCGGCTCGAGGCGTACCAGGTCGCCGGCCAGGATCTTGCCGAGTTCCCCAGGCGTGCTCGAGGCAGGCTCGGCGCCGAGCGCGATCACGCGCTCCCGCATCGCCGGCGATCTCAGGATGGGCAGCAACGCTGCATTCAGCCTGTCGATCACGTCAGCCGACGTTCCTGCCGGTGCAAACAAGGCATGCCAGCCGGATGCCGCATCGACGCCTTCGATGCCATGCTCGGCGAGCGTCTTGATCTCGGGCAGCGCCGGGAGGCGATTTGGGCCGATGACCGCCAGCGCCCTCAGGCGGCCTGCCTGGATGTGCGACATGGTCGTGGCCGAATCGAACATGTAGTCGATCTGCCCGGCCAGCAGATCGTTCACCGCCGGCGCCAGCCCCTTGTAAGGCACGTGGTTGGTCTCGATTCCGACGGTGCTGTTGAACAGCTCCGACGCGATCTGAATGAGGCTGCCGCTGCCGGCGGAGCCGTAGTTGAGAGTCCTTGGCCTGGCCTTGGCGAGGGCGATGAAAGCCTCGACCGTGTCGACCCCGAGCTTGGGATGCACCACCAGGATGAAGTTGGTCCGCGCCGTGAGGGCGACGGGCGCAAAGTTCTTGATCGGGTCGAACGGCAAGGACTTGTAGAGAAACGGATTGAGATTGAGCGTGCTGCCGCCGGTGGCGAGCAAGGTGTAGCCGTCGGGCGCGGCATGCGCTACCGCCGCAGCCGCAATATTACCGTTGGCACCCGGCTTGTTCTCGATCACGACCGGCTGGCCGAATTGCTGCGACAGTGCCTCACCGTAGGCGCGTGCGATCGTGTCGATCGAGCCGCCAGCCGACACCGACACCACCACATGAATCGGCTTCGCTGGGTAGGGCGCCTGAGCACTCGCAACGCGCGGAACGGCAAACGGTGCTGCGGTCAGAAGTCCCAGCAGGGAACGGCGATTCATGTTGGCACGCCCGTACTCTTGTGAAGAAAGTCGGCAACCAGGGCATTGAAGGCATCAGGCTGCTCGAGGTAGAGCGCATGGCCGGCACCTTGGATCACATGGACCGATGCGTGCGGCCAGAGCGCAGCGATTTCACGATTGCGCGCCAGCGGTGTGATGACGTCGCCATCCCCGACGATTACCTGACCGGGCAGGCGCTTGGGCAGGCGACAAAGATCCGCCGCGATGTCGCCGGTCGACAGCATTCGCGCGGCCTGGGCATAGCCTTCGGCATGGATCGAGCCCATCGTGTCCACGACTTTGGCCAGCGCGCCTGGCGGCGCGGCCGGACCGAGCAGCCGTGGCGCCCTCTTCTCTGCCATGCCACGCGGCCCGAGGGTCGCCACGTCGTGCAGGCGCTGGTCGAGCAGTTTCTGGCGCTCGGCTGCCGGCAAGCCCGCATGCCCGCCCGCGATGCTGCACAATGTCAGCGACATGACGCGGCCGGGACGTCGAGCGGCAAAGGCAGCCGCCATCAGGCAGCCGAGCGAATGGCCGAGCAGATGAAGAGCCCCAATCCCGCGTTCATCGAGAAATCGCGCCAATGCATCGGCATAATCACCGGCCGACGGATGCGCCATCGGCAACGCCGTCGACTGACCGTAGCCTGGCGCATCCCAAGCCACGACTCGCCACCCTGACGACAGGCCCTCGAGCTGCGCGCCGAACGAACGGGCTGCCGAGCCGATGCCATGCAGAAGAACCAGAGACTCGCCCTGCCCCTTCTCGAGATACGCGATCGTCACGTCGATCTTCAGGCAGCGACGAACGTCACTGGTTGCGGCTTGGGTGAGCCGACCACCATGGAAAACTGCGCGTCGCTGACGCCGTCATTGCGAAAATAGTGCGGCCGACCGGCCGGATTGAACATCAGGTCGCGTTCACCCAGACGCCGCTCGACCACCTCGCCATCCTGCTCCCAACCGACGGTGACGGCGCCCTCGAGCACGAAATAGACATCCTCCACTTCGCGCGCATAGGGCTTGATCGCCACGCCGCGGGGCAGATGGATCATTTCCATGCTGTAGGTGCTGGCCGGTGCACCACCCTCGCCGACATAGGCCAGTCGCGCGAAACCCGCCTTCTCCCATTGCGGCGTGCGGTCGCGATAGCGAACGACGTGCGTGGCAAGCTGCTGGTGACGCCAGTCGGTGCTGTCGGACGACAGCATCTGGATCTTGTCCTTGTTCGGCGCGCCGAAGCGGCGCGAAAGCTCGAGATCCTTGTCCTTGGGATGACAGACATGCACTGGCATCTCCGGCGTGCCGCTGCCCACCGTGATCTGCATCAGCACCGGCTCCACGCCGTCGTTGCGGAAGCCGTGTGGCCGGCCGCTCTTGTTGAGCAGCAGGTCCTTGGGTCCTAGCTTGACCTCGATGACTTCGTCGCCCCACACCGTGCCGACCGTCAGCGCCCCCTGGAGGACCATGAAGTGCTCGACGACCTCGTGCGCGTGGCTGGCGGCAAACTTGCCGACCGGCTGGTTGACCAGACTGAAAGTGAAATGCTCGGCCCTGAGCGTGCTGGGATCGTTGGTCTTGGGCGAGCCTCCCGCTCCGACGTAGCGCAACTGCGCCCGGAGCAGGTCGGGGAAGCCGCGACTCGCCGGAAAGGCGTCCCAATCGAACGTCTTCTCGGTGAACAGGCCGGCATGGGCCCGCATCTCGGCCGCCAGCAGGCTGGGCTTGGTCAGGTTCGCATCAGGCATGTTTCGTCCTCCAGCTTGAGAATTTCCAGTTCAATTCCTGCGCGCCAGCCAACGAGAAATCTCGCTGGCCGCATTCAGAACAGCATCCTTGAGCTCACCGTGCATGGCCGCCTCGTCTATATGCGCGTTGACCGCAGTGACGTTGATCGCCCCGACGATGCGACCGTCGCCGTCGCGCACGGGTGCCGCAATGGCGCTGACACCTTCCTCGAAGAAGGCCTGACTGACCGCGTAGCCGCGCTCGCGATCCGCCATCAGCAGCGCCTTGAGCGCCTTCAGCGTCGTCGGAGTCTGCTTCGTGAAGCGCGGCATGGTGTAACCGCGGAATAGCCGCGCCAGCTCCTTTTCGTCCATCTCGAGGATCGTCATACGACCCATGATGGTCGCATGAACGGGAAAGCGCGTGCCAATGTTGACGCCGCTCGAAATGGTGCTGCGTGCCGGAAAGCGCGAGACGTAGACGATGTCGCGACCGTCACGGATGACCATGTGCGAGGATAGCCCCGTGCTGTCGCGCAGCCCTTGCAGCACGGGCTGCGCCACTTCGACGAGATCGAGCGATGCCAGGTAGGCGAAGCCGCCCCGCAGCAGCGCGGGCCCCAGGCTGAAGTGCCGCTTGTCCTCGCCGCAGCGCAAATAGTCCATCGACTGGAGGGTCTGCAGCAGACGGAACACCTTGGTCCGCGGCAGCGAGAGGCGGCGGGCGATCTCGGGCGCGGTGAAGGTGCGATGCTCGCCGCCGAACAGCGAGAGGACACCGAGGCCTTGAGCGAGCGCCGGCACGATGTACTTGTTCTCGGTGAGGGTAGAGCCGTTCGTCACTGCCATTCCTCAGTTGAAGACGAAGCCGCCGTTTACCGGCACGAGTTGCCCCGTCACGAAGCCGGCGCCCTGCCCCAACAGGAAGACCACGACGCCGGTCACATCCTCGGGTTGCTGGGCGCGCTGCATGGCCCGGCCGTTGACATAAAGCTGCTTGCGCTCCTCCGGGACGTACTCGGTCGCCTCGACCACGACCAGGCCCGGGGCAATCGCATTCACGGCGATGCCGTCGGGGCCCAACTCGCGCGCCAGCGAGCGCGTCATCGAGATCACGGCGCCCTTGCTCCCGACATAGTGGAGCAGCCGAGGCGCCCCCCACAGCGCGGTATCCGAAGCCAGATTGACGATCCGTCCGCCGAGCCTGGAACGGCGCAACAGCGGGGCCATCGCCTTGACCATCAGCCAGGTGCCGCGGACGTTCACCGACATCACCTTGTCCCAGGTCTCGACGTCGATCTCCTCGAACGTCTTGCCGCCAATCCCGGTGGCAATGGCTCCGTTGTTCACCAGCCCGTCGATCGCACCATGGCGTTCGCCGATCCGGGCGGCGAAGGTTTCGATAGACTTCGGGTCGCCAAGATCGATCTCGAGAAATTCGGCCTGCGCACCCTGATCCCGCAGAGCCGCCGCCGTGGCCTCGCCCCATTCGACCTGGATGTCGGCGACGACGATGCATCCGGCTTTGGCCGCCGCGCAAGCACCGGCGAACGCGCGGCCCAACCCGCGGCCCGCGCCGGTGATGACGATGGTGCGGCCTTCCAGGCTCATGTCGCGAGCCTCGCGCGCGCCGGAAGATAGTGCAGTATCCGCGCCTCCACGGCGACGACCAGCCCGTAGAGCGCGATGCCGATCAGGGTCAGCATGATGATGGTCACGAAGACCTTTGCCGTCTCGCCCGAGCCTTCGGCGAAAGTCAGCAGGTACCCGAGCCCCGTGTTGCCCCCGACCAGCTCGCCCACCAGCACGCCGATCACCGCCAACGTCGCAGCAATGCGCAGGCCGGCAAAGAGCGGCGGCATGGCGGCGGGAAACTCGACCTTCCAGAAGACCTGGAAGCGGTTGGCGGTAAACGAGCGCGCGAGCCGCACGACGTCCGGATCGAGCGCACGCACCGCGCCCAGCACGTTGATCATCACGGGAAAGAACACGATCAGGATGCAGACAAGAATCTTGGGGTAGACCGTATAGCCGAACCAGATGATGAAGAGCGGCGCGAAGGCGACCTTGGGTGCGATCTGCAGCGCGAGGATGTAGGGCGACAGAACGAACTCGGCCGACGGCGACATGCCGAGCGCAAAACCGCACAAGATCCCCAGCATCACGCCGAGCACGAAGCCGATGCCGACCTGCATCGCCGTGACGCCCGTATGATAGAGCAGCCGATCGTGCCCGAGCATGCGCAGGAACTCGCCCCACACGTCAGTCGCCGACGGTACGATGAACTGCGGGATGCCGAGCAGGCCCGGCCCCCATTGCCACGCCGCCAGGAAAACGACGAACAGCAGGGCGCTCCCCGCGGCCATCCGCCGGACACCTGGCTGCATCAGCGTGGCGCCCATTCCGCTCATTTCACGAATTGGTTCGTGTAAAGGTCCTGGACCGGCGTCTTGGTGCGTACCAGTCCCTCTTTTACGTAGAAGTCCTGAAGCGCCGACAGCCGGCCCTCGTCCATCTCGCCGAGCACCTTCTGGCCGCCGTAGACGTACTGGTTGTAGAGCTTGAAGGAGAGAGCCACGAAGTCTTCCTTGCCGGCGAGCTCCGGCGTGGCCTTCACGAAGTCGGCGGCGGCGGAGACCGGGTCGGCCATGATGTCTTTCATGCCCTTGAGCGTCGCTCGAACGACCTTTTCGATGAGTTGCGGGTTCTTCTTGATCGTCTCATCGGACGCGATGATTGCTTGCGCCATGCTCTTGAACAGCGAATCGGACGGAATGACCTCGATGTTCTTCTTGGCCAGCATGATCTGCGCCGTCCAATCGGGCGTCGAGGCGAAGGCGTCGGACTGACCGGCAAGGAAGAGCTTCCAGACATTGACCGGTCCGGCAGCCTGGGCGTTCACGTCGTCCTTGGTCATGCCCTGGCTCGCCAGCATGCCGAGCAGCGCGAAATAGGTCGTGTCCTGGTAGGCGAGCACGGTAATGGTCTTGCCCTTGAGATCCTTGACCGTGTGCAGGCCCTTGTCCTTGTCCATGACGAGCTGCATCAGCGCGCCGCCGCCCAGCACGGCCACTGCCTTCACCGGCACTCCGTTGGGCCGCACGATGATCGGCGTGTCGCCGATGCCGCCGCCGATCACGGCATTGCCGGCACCCACCTGCTTGGCGACGTCGACACCACCCTTGCCGACCTGGAACTCGACATCGAGGCCCTCGGCCTTGAAGTAGCCGCGCTGCTTGGCGACCACGAACGGGCCAAACGCCGGCAGCGACAATGGCGCAGGCAGCAGATAGGTGATCGTCTCGGCCGAAGCCGTTGCCCCGCCCGCGGCGAGGCCAGCGCCCACGGCGATGCCCGCCAGGGCGAGGCGCAACCTTGAAATCATCGACATGGAAAGCCCCCTCTTCTCTTGAATTCCAGTCATGCCGCCGCCTCTTCGATCTGCAGCAGGTTCATGAGGTGTACGACGTAGGCCGCGACCTTCGGGTGCTGGCGGCGCCTCATCGGATTGTCGCGTCCGTCGATCTCGACGGCGATCTCCTCGATGATGCGGCCCGGCCGCTGGCTCATGACAAGGATGCGGTCCGAGAGAGCAATCGCCTCGACGAGATCGTGCGTGATGAAGAGAGTCGTCTTGCCCGTCTCGGCCAGAGTGCGGCCAAGGTCTTGCTGCAACACCATCTTGGTCTGTGCGTCGAGCGCGGAAAACGGCTCGTCCATCAGGAGAACCGTGGGATCGACCGCCAGCGTGCGGGCGAGCGCCGCGCGCTGGCGCATGCCGCCCGACAGCTGGTGTGGGTAGTGGTCGACGAAGTCGGTGAGCCGGCACTTCGCCAGCAGCTCGAGCGCCCGCTGCCGCCGGCCGCCACGCGACAGGCCCTGGATCTCCTGCCCCAGCTCGACATTCTCGACGATGGTCCGCCACGGCAACAAAAGGTCTTTCTGCAGCATGAAGGCCACATGTTTGTTGGGCCTGGTCACCAATTCGCCGTCGACGAAGACCTCGCCGTCCGACACCGGATCGAGGCCAGAGCCCATGTTGAGCAGGGTGCTCTTGCCGCAGCCCGACGGACCGATCAGGGACACGACTTCGCCGTCGGCGATCGACAGGCTGACCCCCTCGACCGCAACGACCGGCGTGCCCTGCCGGCGGTCGGCGAAGCGCTTGGCGACGTTGCGGAATTCGAGCCGCGGCGGCCCACCGGCGACGGTCTCGTGCATCGAGCTCATCCCTGCTTCTGACGACGCGTGTTGCCGTCGATGCCGCCGGCGATCGCCCATTCGGCGAACATGGTCGGGCTGGGCTGAAAGTCGCGCGGATGCCAATTCTCGGTCAGCACGTCCTCATCGGCGAAATACTCGACCAGAGCGCCGGCCGGGCTCTTGAAATACCAGAAAAGCGCCGACGAGATTGGATGACGGCCCGGTCCGAGCTGGGTTTCCCAGCCGCAGCGAGCCATCTGCATGCCACCACCGATCACCTCGTGCAGGTCGCGCACGGTGAAGGCCACGTGATTGAGCCCCCGCTTGCCGTCGGGCAATTGCAACAGAAAGAGATCGTGATGGCCGCCGCGTGGCGAGCAGCGCAGGAAATGGCCGCGGCCGGGATAGCGGTCGGAAAGCCGGAAGCCGAGTTTTTCGTAAAAGCGCGTGGTTTCCTCCAGCGCATCGGTGAAGAAGACGACGTGGCCGACCTCGATCGGCTCGGCCTTGTCGTAGACCGGGCTGGGGGTGTCGATCCGCGCCGCTTTCCCCCACACGTTGGACGGCGTGCCCTCGACCGCGATCGGGCGCTTGCGGCTGACGCGGAAGCCGAGGCCGATGCCGTTGGGATCGATCTGGGGAACGTCCTTCAAGGCGACCAAGTCGGCCTCACCCTTCACGCCCCAGATCACCTGGCGCAACGTCGGCCCCGCCTCGACGGCGGGCGGCAGGGAGGCGTCGTCGCTCCTGTGCACGTGCACCTCGCAACCGTTCAGGCATTCGAAATCGAGCCCGCCGGCGCGTTCACCAACGAGCTTCAGGCCCCAATCGAGAAAGAAGCGCCGGCAGGTGGCAAGATCGTCGACGCCATAAGTGATGCTCTCGATCCCCTCAATGTTCGGCATGGCGGTCCACCGTCAGGTTGGCGAAGGCATCGATCTCGACCAGCAGGTCGGGAAACACCAGGCCCTTCACCTCGACCAGGGTCGAGCAGGGATAGATGCCTTTGAAGAAGGCGGCGCGCGCGGCGTTGACCTCGTCCTTGCGGGCGATGTCGGTGATGTAGACGACGAGCTTGTAGATGTTCTGCACGCCGCCGCCTGCCGTCTCGACGAGCTCGGCGATACGGTGCAGCACCGCCAGCGTCTGCTGCTCCATGCTGGGGCCACCTCGGGTACCGTTCCCGTCGCGCGCGGTCACTCCCGACAGGACAATTTCGTCGCCGACCCGCAGCGAATTGGACCAGGTGATCGCCGACATCACTGAACCGGCAGGCCCGCGGCCTCGAGCGCCTTGAGCTGTGTCTCCGCCTTGGTGCGGAATACCCGGCGCAGGCGTGCCACGCCCATGTCGTGCTGGTAGAGGTTCTCGCGCTGGTTGGCGTCGGGCTCGAACTGTTCAAGCATGACGCGGTCCTGCTCCAGCACTCGCCAATGCCGCGCCTCCAGGCGGTTCTTGTAGAGAAAGCGCCAGGTGTCGCGCTGCCAGCCCTCGACCTTGCGGCAACGCCAGTGGAAGACCGCGGCACGCCGCTCGGTGATCGGCGTATAGAGGCCAACGATATGGAAATTGCCGCCGGGCCCGCCCGTCGGCGGATAGGGGATCTCGAGGCGAAGCCAGTGCGCGCCGGTATCGAGGAATTCCGTCCAGTCGAAGTTCACATTGCGCTGGCCTTCCTTCTCGAACACGAAGCCGGTCTCCGTCTCGCGCACCTTGAATTTGGCCGTCGTGTCTCCGAACGACATGGAGTGCGATTGCTTGTGGAGGAACGTGCCGTGCATCGGGTCCATGACGTTGTCATAGACATACCGGTAGTCACCTTCCCACTCGCAGTAGCAGAGAAAGGAGCTGAACTCCGGCGACGTGAGCTGCTCGGGGAACTGAAGTTCGACCGGTTCGGCGTGCAGCGGGTCGCCCGCATAGGCGAAGATCACGCCATGGCGCTCCTCGGTCGGAAACGACTTCACGCAGTTCTTGCCTTCGAGCTTGCAGCCCGGGCTGCCAGGCACGGCCACGACCGTTCCGTCCTTGCGCACCTGCACGCCGTGGTAGCCGCAGGCGATACGATCGCCCATCGGAATGCCCATCGACAGCGGTGCGCCGCGATGCGGGCAATGATCCTCCAGCATGACCGGACGGCCGGTCTCGTCGCGCCACAACACGACCTTCAGGCCGAGCCGGCGCAGCGAGATCGGCTTTTCCCCGAGAAAATGCGACGGGCAAATCGGATACCAGATGTTGCGCACGCCCCTGGCAAGCAGGCTGTTGATCGACTGGTTGTTCACGGCCGTCATCGTCCCCTCCCTCACGCCCCCAAGCGCTTCATCTCGCCCTGGAACAGCTCGGCGCTCCACGGCTGGCCGTTGGGCGCCGGCACCGCCGCCTCATTGAGGCTTGCCACCAGGCCCGCGAGATCGTGGATGCCGGCGGCATAGGCGCGCTCGATCGCATCGCCCAGCAGGTTCTGGTAGTCGTCCGGCTCGCGGTCGCGCGCCTGATGGGGATCGAGATACGGGGGCTTGTCCATCACTTGCCTCCTTTGCGTACGCGTTCCTTGATGTGCTCGCGCACCGGAATGAAATCGTAGGCGGGATAGCACTCGGTGCGGAATACGCCCCAGGCCGAGCGCTCAAGCTCGACATTGACTGCAGCGAGCTTCGAAGCAGGCAAACGCAAGGTCACGATCTGACCAAAGCCCATCGCCACCGTCCACGACACGATTTCCACGCCGGCCGGCGGGAAGCGAGCCCACCATTGCGCCTCCTTGAGCTTCGTCTGCACCGCGTCGAGATTGTTCGACTGGTCGTGGCGCAGGAAGACGGTCAGCAGCAGGGTTTCCGGCGGCATGTCGCTCATCGGGAATGTTCCACTAATGAAACAACAGTTCTTATTTGAACCAACCTACAAACTCGCTACCTTCTTGTAAAGGGAGATTGCGATGGACTTGGAATTGGACGGCCGCACTGCCCTCGTCTGCGCCTCGAGCCGCGGTCTGGGGCGGGCCTGCGCCGAAGCCTTGGCGGCGGAGGGCGTCAACCTGGTGCTGAATGGCCGGACAGCGACAGCACTGGAGCAGACTGCCGCCGAGATCCGCGACAGGCACAAGGTGAGAGTGACGGCAGTGGCGGCCGATATCTCCGAGCCCTCCGGACGCGACGCGGTCCTTGCCGCCTGCCCCGCCCCCGACATCCTGGTCAACAACGCCGGCGGACCCGCCCCCGGTTCTCTCGCCAAATTTACGGACGTCGACTGGGCACAGGCGATCGCGGGCAATCTCCGGGCGCCGGCGGCACTGCTCGCTGCCGTACTGGATGGCATGGCTGACCGCGGCTTTGGCCGCGTGGTCAACATTACCTCAAGCGTCGTCCGTCATCCGATTGATGTGCAGGGGCTGAGCGCGGCCGTGCGCTCGGGCCTGCACGGGCTGGTGAGCACGCTGGTGCGCGGCTACGTCGGCCGCAACGTCACCATCAACAACATCCTGCCCGGTCCGTTCGCCACTGACCGGCTGGTCAGCAACTTCACCTTCCAGGCCAGGCAAAAGGGCATCTCGCCGCAGGAAGCACTGGCCGCACGACAGAAGGAATTGCCTGCGCGCCGCTTCGGCGAGCCGATCGAGGTCGGCCGCCTTTGCGCCTATCTGTGCAGCACGCACGCGGGCTACATCTGCGGGCAGAGCATCCTGATCGACGGCGCGGCGCATCCGCAGATCATTTGAGCCGATGCCCTGAATTCGCCCTGCCTGTAGCGCTGCTCCGACACTCCCTCTCCAGGCCGTCAGCCGCGCGGGGTATCGACAATCAGCGGCGCCACATCTGCATTCTGCGCGCGAAACCAGAGACGCAACTGCCGGCGTTCGGAATGGCGGCCGTCCGCCGCACGCGCCTCAAGCTGCCCGACGTGAACCTGCATGCCGTCAAAGCGATAGGCGCCCCTGGCGTCGGTCATGGTGCGCTGCTTCTCCTGATAGTAGATGAAGTTGCGCTCAAAGAAGATGACCGTGGCACCCGCTACCGGAACACCCAAGCGGTCGCGCACTTCGCCTTCGATAATGCCGCCGTCGTTGCACGCGATATAGATGTTCCAGCCGGCGACGAGGACGGCGACGGCAAGCGGCACGGCGACGAAGCGATGTCCGAGGATCCGTCGCCACCTCATCCCTTGGTCGCTCCGGAGGTGAGACCTCGTATGAATTCCTTCTGCGCCATCAGAAAGATGGTGAGACCGGGCACCAGCACCATGACGACGAAGGCGAAGAGCGCGCCTGTGGTGTCCTCCATGACGGAGAGAAAGCGCGCCAGGCCGAGCGGCAAGGTCTGCATCTCGGGCGTGCGAATCACGATCAGCGGCCACAGGAAGGCATTCCACGACCAGATGAAGGTGAGAATGACGTTGGTTGCAATCGCCGACTTCGACAGCGGCAACATGATGCGCACGATGATGCGCCATTCGCTCAAGCCGTCGACCCGCGCCGCATCGATCAGGGATCTCGGCACCGCCTCGAAGCTGGCCTTGAAAATGAAGATGCAGATGATCGTCGACAATAGCGGCAGCGCGATGCCGAGATAGGAGTTCAGCACGCCCAGCCAGGAGGTGATCAGGTAGGCGGGGATGATCGTCGCCTGGAACGGAATCAGCATGCACGACAGAAAGAGCAGCACCACCCAGCGCCGGCCGGGAAACTGCTTGGTGAGCGCATAACCCGCGGCGGTGTTGAACAGCAGGTTGCCGCAGATCGCCATGGTCGTGACGATGACGCTGTTCAGCAGGTATCGCGGGAACGGAATCAGGTACCACACGTCGACATAGTGGAAGAGATGCGGATCGACCGGGACGACATGGGGCGGATAGGCATAGATGTTCTCACCCGTGAGAGACGTCTTCAGCACCCAGTAGAACGGGACCAGCATCAGAAACGAGACGACGATCATGATGGCGTGGCGCGGCCACGACGGGGCGCGGCGCATCGCCTAGCGCTCCAGGCTGCCGGCGTTGCCACCGGCCAGCCGGTTGGCCAGCATGGTCAGGACCACGAGCAGCATGAACTGCACCACGGTCAGCGCTGCCGCATAGTCGAAGCGCGACTGTCCGAAGCCGGCCTTGTAGATGTAGGTGATCAGCAGCTCGGTGGCGTGACCCGGCCCACCGTTGGTCATGACGTAGACCAGGTCGAAACTGGTGAACGAGTTCAGGATGCCGACGACGACGCAGAGGAATATCGAGGGTCTGAGCAGCGGCAAGGTGATGCGCCAGAACCGTGCGCCGGCCGGCACACCGTCTACCCGGGCAGCCTCGTACAGATGCTGCGGAATGCTCTGCAATCCTGTCAGCAGAATTATCATGTAGAAGCCCAGCACCTGCCAGAAGTCGGCGGCGATGACGCACGGCAGGGCCCAGTCGAAGCTTTGAAGAAATTTCACTGGCTGGTCGATGACACCGCTCGAGCGCAGCACGTAGTTGAAGAAGCCGCCACGCTCGTCGTAGAGCCATCGCCAGATGATGCCGACCGCCACCGTCATGAGCGGATAAGAGAGAAACACGATGGTGCGGTAGATCGCGGCGCCTCTCAGGTCGCTGTTGACCAGCAAGGCGATCGCCAGGGCGAGCGCAATCGCGATGGGCGAACAGCCGATGAAGACCAGGGTATTCGCGAGCGCGTCCCAGAACACGTCGTCGTCGAGCAGCATCTCCTCGTAGTGATCGACGCCAATCCAGGTTGCCGCCTTGAGGGGTGACCAGGACTCGAACGACAGCAACACGTTCCATCCGAGCGGCAGGAGGCGATAGAGGAAGAAAATCGTCAACGCCGGCGCAAGGAAGCAGGCGACGAGCGCCAGCTCCCGCGTGCGCTTGCGCTGGTACCAGCTGGTCACGCCCGCTTCAGTTCGCGCGACACGCGCCGCTCGGCATCCGCCAGCGCGGTCTTGGCGTCCTTGCGGCCGAGCATGGCGCTCTGGAATTCCGGCCAGAAGGCGTCCTTGACCCGACTGTCGTTGCCCAGCCGCCAGTTGCCGCACATCTTGTCCGTGAACTCGACCTGGGTCTTCAGCACCTGAAAGGCGAGCGGATCATCCTTTTCGAATTTCGCCAGGATCGCCGTGTCGACGGCCTTGTTGCCGGTGAGCACGCTCGCGACGCGCGAGAACTGCATGGCGACGTCGCTGTCCGTGAGGTACTTCACGAAATCCCAGGCGAGATCCGGCTGCTTGCTGCCCTTGGAGACGCCGAGGCCGTGGCTGTTGGGGGTCGCCCAATTGCCCGGCATCTGGGCTGCCCCCAACGTGTCGCCGCTGATCCACGGTCCCTTACCCTTGATCCAGAAGAAGGCCGGCGCGTGAGCCTGCAGCATGCCGACATTGCCTGTCGCAAACGCCTCGTTGGGCTCGACCCAGCGGCCGGTCCAGGAGATCGGATTGATGGCTCCGCTCTTCGTCGCGGCGGCGAGCTTGGTGACCACCTCCTCCGCCTTTGCCGTCTTGAAGGTCGGCGTCTTGAGGTCCTTGGACAGGAGATCCACGCCGTTCATCATCATGAGCGGCCAATAAAGCCAGTCGAAGTTGAGGGTCAGCATGCCGGTCCTGTCGCCACCCTTGATCTTGTCGGCGGCGGCGAGGATCTCGTCGAAGCTCGCCGGCGGCTTGTCGAGGCCGGCCTCCTTGAAGCGGGTCTTGTTCCAGAACAGCAGCGTCTTGGACACATAGTAGGGCACCATGTAGTTCTTGCCTTCGAATACCCAGTTCGAAAGGTAGTCCTGGTCATAGCGCCCCTTGACGGCGGCTTCGGCCGCCATACGTGGCGTGAGGTCAGCCAGCGCGCCCTGCGCGGCATACTCGAGGCCGAGAGCGCCCTGGATGTCGATGACATCCGGCGGCGTGCCGGCAGCGAGCTGGGTGGCGTAATAGACCGGAACCTCCGGGCCCTTCTTGTCGATCCACTCGACCTCGACACCCGGACGCGTGGAAGTGAACCCCTGGATCCAGCCTTTGATCTGGGCTTCCAGATGCACGAGATTCCAGGTCAGGAAGGCAATCTTCTTCGGCGTCTGGGCGATGGCCGGTGCCGATAGAACAGTCGCGGCAGAAAGCGCCGCTGTGGACTTCAAAAGCTCTCTGCGTTTCATGCTCGTTCCCCTTCGCAGGCGGTCACAGCCGGGCGCCCGTTGCCCGGTCGAAAAAATGGATGTTGGCCGGCTCCGCCGACAGCGCGACTTCCTCGCCGGCCTTGCGCACCAGGCGTGGCGCCAGACGGGCAATGACGGCCGTACCGGCGACGTCGAGCGAGACCAGCGTATCGGAGCCGAGCGGTTCAACGACCGTCGCCCGTCCGCTGAGGAACGGCGCACGTCCAATAGATGAAGAGCCGCCGTGCCAGACGAGATGCTCGGGTCGCACGCCCACCAGCATGCCGCGCCGCATGGCATGCTCCGGCAGTACCTCGGCCGGCAAGAGGTTCATCGGCGGGGCGCCGATGAAACTGGCGACGAACACCGTGGCCGGCGTGTCATAGACCTCTTCCGGCGTGCCGATTTGCTCGATGCGACCGTGATTCAGGATCACGATGCGGTCAGCAAGGGTCATTGCCTCGACCTGATCATGCGTCACATAGATCGTCGTCGTGGCGACCCGGTCGCGCAGCCGTTTGATCTCCGTGCGCATCTGCACCCGCAGCTTGGCATCGAGATTCGACAGGGGCTCGTCGAACAGGAACACCTTGGGGTCGCGCACGATGGCGCGCCCCATGGCCACGCGCTGCCGCTGGCCGCCAGACAGCTGGCGCGGCATGCGCGCCGATAACAGGTCGATGTCGAGGATTCGCGCCGCATGGTCCACGCGTCGGCGGATCTCGGCTTTGGCCACTCCGCGATATCGGAGCGAGAACGCCATGTTCTCGAACACGGTCATATGGGGATAGAGCGCATAATCCTGGAACACCATGGCGACGTCCCGATCCTTGGGATCGAGTTCGTTGACGACCCGCCCGTCGATCCTGATCTGACCTGACGTTATGTCTTCGAGGCCGGCTATCATTCGCAGCAGGGTGCTCTTGCCGCATCCCGAGGGACCGACAAGGACGACGAACTCGCGGTCGGCGACCTCGAGGTCCACGCCGTGCACGACCGCGACTTCGCCATACGACTTGCAAACTCCGTGGAGACTTACCTCCGCCACGACGCCTGCCTCAGCCCGCCCGCGCAGCGGAGGGCGTCGTGCCGGTCGCGTCTTGGTCGTAAGCGATCACTTGTCGTACCCACCCGACTGTCTGCGTGGCCACCCCGTCGGCTCAAACCATAGCACGCAGCCCTCCCGGTCGTCGCCAACCGCGAAGACAGAAGGCGGCGACTCGGCGGGATTCCCGCGCCATACTTCACGCTCATCACAGATCGTGGAGAGCCAATGCGGATCGGACTTGTCGGATACGGCGCCTGGGGCCGCATGCATGCCGGAGCCATCGGCCGCATCCCCGGCCTGTCGCTCGCCGCAGTCGTGTGCGGCAGCGACACCTCGGCCCGGGCCGCCGCCGCAGATCTTCCCGGGGTCCCGGTCCATCGGGACCTTGCCTCCGTCCTGGGGGATCGTTCGATAGACCTCGTCGACATCGTCGTGCCTAACCATCTGCACGCCGAGATGGCGGTGGCGGCGCTCAATGCCGGCAAGCATGTCCTGCTCGAGAAGCCAATGGCGACCACGCTGGCAGACGCCGAACGGGTCGTCGCCGCTGCCGACCACTCTGGCTGCTACCTTGGCGTAGGGTTGGAACTGCACGTCTCCAGACAGTGGGCGCGTGTGCGGGAGCTCATCGCGGAAGGCTCGATCGGCCGGCTACGCTACGCGAACCTCACGCTCTTTCGCCGGCCGTTCCGGCCCGGCTCCGGGAACTGGCGAGTCACGAGCGCTCGCGTCGGCTCCTGGATTCTCGAGGAACCGATCCACTATGTCGATCTGCTGTTGTGGTATTTTCGGGAAAGAGGGCTACCGGTCGAAGTGTCGGCCGACGGCGTGCCGTCTGCCTTGGGCACCGGCATGTATGACGCATTCACCTGCACGTTGCGCTTCGCTGACGGCGCCTACGCGGTGTTTTCCCAGTGCGTCGGCGGCTTCGAACATTCGCTGATCCTCGAGATTTCCGGCGACCAGGGTGCGTTGCGCACCTGGTGGGCCGGCGCGATGGACCGTACGCTCGAGCCGGATTTCGAGCTCAAGCTGCGCACCGGTGCCGCCGAAGCGGAGGTCGTCGCCGTCGAAAAATCTGGCGAGGTGTTCGAGCTGGAAGAACAGCTCCGGCGCCTGATCACGGACGTACCGCGTCGCGCGCCGCTGGTCTCGGCGCGTGACGCTCTGCCGAGCCTCAGACTCTGTCTCGAGATCGAGCGCGCACTCTCGGAGCGCCGCACGGTCCCACTGATCTGGTCGTGACTGGCCGACCTCGAATGCCGGGCGGGATGACCGCCACGGCTTCTACTTTCGGCTGCTGAATCGGGCTAGCATCCGGTCCGACAAGCCGTTGCAACGGAGGACAGCATGCCGGTACGGGTGATCGGGATGATCGGCGTGACGCCGCCCAGCGGCGAAGCGACCGTGCATGTCATCAAGGGCGGCATCTCGGCCGCTTACCTGCGGTCCTTCGCCCAGGCCCACGACACGGCCGGCTTCGACCTGGCACTGGTCGGTTATACCGCCTCTTCGGCCGAGGGATTCCTCGTCGCCCAGTATGCCGCTCAATGTACCGAACGGCTCGGCTTCCTGATCGCGCACCGGCCAGGTTTCGTGGCTCCGACGCTGGCGGCGCGCAAGATCGCGACCTTCGATCACCTCACCGAGGGGCGGATCGCGCTCCACATAATTTCGGGTGCGAGCGACGCCGAGCAGGAAGGCGATGGCGACTTCGCCCCCAAGGAAGAGCGTTATCGTCGCGCCGCCGAATATATCGAAGTCATGAAGCTCGCCTGGACGAGCCAGCGCCGCTTCGATTTCGACGGCGTCTTCTATCGCGTGCGCGGTGCGCGGTCCGACGTGCAACCCCTGCAAAAGCCGCATCCGCCGCTGTTCTTCGGCGGTTCGTCCGAGGGCGCGCTGGCGATGGGTGCCAAGCACTGCGACGTCTTTGCCATGTTTGGTGAACCGCTTGCCGCCACCGCGCAGCGCATCGCCGAGTTTCGCGCCCGGGCAAACGGGTACGGCCGGTCGCCTACTTTCAACATGTCGTTTCGGCCGATCCTTGGTGCGACCGAGGGACAGGCATGGGACCGCGCGCGGAAGATCCTCGCAATGATCCAGCGACCGGGCGATCCGACCGGCTTCGGCAACAACAAGGCGCCACTCGACCACTCGGCGCGACGCCTGCTCGATTTCGCCGCCCAGGGCGAGACGCACGACGAACGTCTATGGATGCCGATTGCAGAAGCGACCGGTGCGGTCGGCAACACTTCGTGCCTTGTCGGCACCGCCGAACAGGTCTCGGCGGCCCTGCTCGAATACTACAAGCTCGGGATTCATTCCTTTCTGATCCGCGGCTTCGATCCGTTCGAGGATACGGTTGAATTCGGACACGAGCTGATTCCGCGCCTGCGAACAGGAGCAGCCCAGCTCGATCGCGCCGAGGCCGCCTGACCCCGGACAGCAAAAACCCCGCAGCCTGGAAAGGTGCGGGGTTGCAGGCTCGGCGTCAGACGCCGCGCCGGGTCGTCAGTCGACGGCCTTGAGATTGTCGGCCGACAACTTGCCGCTGCGCTTGTCGGACACGAGGTCGAACTGAATCTTCTGGCCTTCGACCAGGTGATTGAGGCCGGCACGCTCGACAGCACTGATATGGACGAAGGCATCCTTGCCGCCGTCATCGGGCTGGATGAAGCCGAAGCCCTTGGTTGCGTTAAACCACTTCACGGTTCCCGTAGACATGGGAGAACCCTTTCACATTACGATTATAGATATGCTCGCCCGCCTGCTGCCTTGGGCAGAGGGCCGACTGTCGAATTCGCATTGGTTTCGGGAACAAGTCGCTGGCAGGGCGCCGTATGGTACGAGGCGCGGCCAAATCATCAGTCCGTCAATCGACAACGGTCATATGGGCGCTCTCCCCTCTCTTGGCAAGGGCCATTGCATCGCCCGCGCCGACAGCCCATGTAGCTAAAACCCAATTACTATCGCCAATTCGCAGCAACAACAGGAACCCCTGATGCATGCCGAACGGGTGTCAACCTGCTCGGGCGTCGAGGCACGAAGGGCCGTAACGGCCTTCGCGAAGCCGATCCAAGGCCAGGGAGCACTGCAGCTTCTGTCGTCCTTCGTCCTTCATCGCCGCCTGCGCGGCGATGTATCTCGTCTTCCCGATTTCCTACCTTCTCACTCTTGCCTTTGCCGTGCCGACCGGCGCGCTGCTCGTGCGCGTTTTCATCGTGCAGCACGACTGCGGTCACGGCTCGTTCTTCGCGTCGGCGCGGGTCAATGCGATGATCGGACGGACATGCAGTCTGTTGACACTGACGCCATTCACCAACTGGGCTCGCCAACACAGCCTGCATCACGCCAACTGGAGCAACCTAGATCGCCGCAAGGGCAGCGACCTCTACTCGACGTGCCTGACGGTGCGTGAATACCTCGCGCTGTCCTGGTGGCAGCGCCTGCTGCATCGCTTGCCCCGTCATCCCCTGGTCGCCAACGTCCTTTTGCCGCCAATAGTGTTCCTGGTTCTTTATCGCATACCGTTCGACACACCCCGCCATTGGCTGCGCGAGCGCCGCTCCGTGCATCTCACCAACATCGCACTGCTTGCCCAGTTCAGCGCGCTGGCCTTCGCGTTCGGATGGCAGACGGTGCTGATGATTCATCTGCCTGTGATGATCGTCGCCTCGATGCTGGGAGTCTGGCTGTTCTCGCTGCAGCACCGCTTCGAGACGGCACGCTGGAAGCGGCGCGACGAGTGGAACGCTTCCGACGCTTCGATGGAGGCCTCATCGTGGTTCGGGCTGCCGCGGATCCTGCACTGGCTGACCGGCAACATCGGATTTCATCATGTCCATCATCTCAATCCGAAAGTGCCCAACTACCGGCTCGCGGCCGCACACGACGCCATTCAGGCGCTGTGGCCGATCAAGCCGCTCAGCCTGATGGGTGGCTTGCGCGCACCCTGGCTTACGCTATGGGACGAGGCGAGCGGACGGCTGATGAGCTTCCGCGACGCAACCCGAATGGCCGCTTGATGCAGTATCCGGGCGCCCTGCGCGGAGCGACGGCCTCATGCCGGGTCTGCGCATTTCCGGCAAACGGCCGAGGCCGACCAGCGAGGTCGCCCACGCGGATATTCGTGCTGGCTTGCCCGGCGCCAACGAATGGCACGCCAGGGCAAGAGATCATGCCCTAGCCGCCAAGCCGGTCGAAATCAGCGAGCACTGCCTCCACCAGCTTCTGCCGGCGGCCGTCGCCACCGTCCGACTCGGCTGCCATGAGATTGAGCAGGTAGCGCGCCTTGGCTGCGGCCGCGGCCCAGTTTTCAGCCGGCGCCGAGAGCAATAGCTCTTCGATCTCGGCGCGCCGACGCCGCAACGTCGTCTGGTCAGCCTCGACTTCGGCCTGTTCACGGCGCTCATCCGTCGCCTTCTGCGCCGCCATGCCCCGGTGCTGATCGAGCTCAATTGTCTTGTCGGTCAAAGCACGGCTCGCGCAGACAGTGTCAATGGAGACTCCTATCGCCGGTCTTGGCTGCGACCAGCGCGATATGGGCAAGATCCGGCGCGATCTGCCTGATCTCGTCGAAGAAGACCGCGAAGTAGCGTGGCAGTATCTCCCTCACTTCGCCACTGATCATGATGTCACCTTCCTGGGCGACCAACGTCAGTGCAGTCGCCTGATGGAGCCAGAGGACAGCTTCTTCCTCCGAGTCGAGGTCACCTATGATGGTGAGCAAGCCCAGATGCAGTGCCTCGTAAGCACGCTTCATGCGGGCCACCGTCCGGTGCTTTCCGTCAGCCAGGGAAAATTCCAACGTGACCGCATTGCCGGAGCCCAGCTTGATCTCGTATTCGCGCCAGGCCAGCAAGCCGTGACACGACTGGCCATTCCCGTCATTCCGCGCCTTTGCACCCATCTTCGTCCTCGCTTGTCGTCCGCAGGTAAATTGACTGCTGCCGATAGGGGTCATGCCGCCGCGGGCAGCTCCGAATAGGCCACGATCAACTTCTGCTTCGCATCGAGGTAGTCGAGCCATTTCACCTTGACGGCATCGCAACAGCCGGAGGTGTCCGGCATCGGCTGCGAAGGACGGGGGTTGCCGGCGATGACCTCGCTCGCGAGCAACCAATCCTCGTATGCCTGCCGCAATTCGCAGCGCAGCCTGGCTCGTCCCTTGTCGAGTATTTCCATCGAAGTTCTCCATCTGCGAGGGGCGGCCGAGCGATACGGCATCTGCCTCTCCGCCGCGCCGTGGTTCGGACGAATTGCCAAGATGCCCGCGGGGCCGTTCAATCGCTGTCGGGGGTCGTTCGCTACCGGCGCTGAACCTTCACGGATCGTCGCGCCACGGCCGGATGAACTGGCGATACTCTGAAAGACCCTATATTCCGCTCGGTCTGCTGTCTAATCGTCAATCAGGGCAATGCCGCCTCATTGCAGTCGACTAACGTCGGTTCGGATCCTTGCCGCGCACGCCGGACATCTGCCACTGCTGATCGGCGCGTTCTCGCGGTCTTGGCCAGGGCGTTGGAGCGGTAAGCGGCAGACTGTTGCGCTGGCGCGGCGCATCGGCGAACACTCCACGCGGCAGTGACTCAAAATGTTCCTTGCCGGACGTTGTGAGGCGCATGCCGCCCCTGACCTCCTCAATGAGGCGCAACTTCAGCAACTGCTCGAGATCGGCACGACGGAGCGTGCGCATCTCCGACTGGCCAAAGGCCACTCGCCTCAGGGTTACCGCTTCCTCGTCGCTGATATTGAATAGATGAGGGCCGCTCCTGCCATTCCTGTCCGTCATGACTATCTCCGATCGGCGATTAGCGGCATCGACCCGACGCAAGGAAATCGGATGCGGCGAGTGAGCGACTGCAGATTCTATGGAGAAGACGCCCGCGCAGCATGGAGGCCGGCCGCGGCAACGGCAAGGCCTGTTTGTCACCATCACGCGTCAGCCAACGACAGGCCATGCGCAAGGCCGGCACCGTGATTGCTGCTGCAGGCTCTCGTCAGGTTGCGGTAGCTGGAATCAGGCGGGCCCAGTACTGTTGTCGTGCTGCGGGTCGATCTGCGACTGAGCCCGGCAATGGTGCGACGGAAGAAGCTCATCGTGACATTCTCACGCCGTTTCATCTCATGAAGCATGCGATGCCTTGGCCGCAGTCGACGTGGCGGCAGGTCGCAGCGTGGTTGGCGCTCGGTACTGCCCTGTCGTTATCCACGCTCGCGCGCGCCGAGCCACAAGGCAGCGCCGCCACGGCGGCGGGCGATGCGGCTGCAACCGGCGCGGCAACCGAGAAGGAAGCAAGAGGCCCGCACCCGTCCGTTGACGATATCTGCCAGACCCTGGCTCAGGCAGCGGTCGACAACGAACTCCCCGAAGAGTTCTTCACGCGTCTGATTTGGCAGGAGAGCCGCTTTAGCCCGACGGCGGTCAGCCCGGCTGGAGCGCAAGGCATCGCGCAGTTCATGCCGCAAACCGCCGCGATGCGTGGGCTTACCAACGCCTTTGAGCCGTTGCAGGCGCTGCGCGAATCGGCAAGCTATCTCCGCGAGCTGCGCACGACATTCCGCGGCAATTTGGGTTTGGCGGCGGCGGCCTACAATGCCGGTCCCGCCCAAGTCGAAGCATGGCTCGCGGGCCGTCGCCGCCTCCCGGCCGAGACCCAGGCCTACGTCCGCATCGTCACGGGCTCCGCCGCGGAGGCGTGGGCTTCGCCAGCGCCGCCACAATTCGAGGCCCCGACCACACCGACGGGCGCGCGCTGCGTTGAGCTCGCCAAGCTGATGATCGCAACTTCGCCCCGTCGTCTCGCGCTCACCTCCAGCCCTGCCTGGGGGCCGTGGGGCGTTCAGCTTGCCGGCAACTGGTCCGAAGGAGGAGTGCTCGCCGCCTATGAGCGACTGCGCCGCAAGTACGGCACTGTTCTCGGCGACCGGCTGCCGCTGGTTCTGTATGCCCGCCGGGGTGCCGGCGCGACGTTCGTTGTCCGGGTCTCGGAAAACAGCCGCAGAAACGCGGACACGCTGTGTGCGAACCTGCGGGCGGCAGGCGGCGCTTGCGTCGTTCTCCGCAACCCGGGTGACTAGGATGTCGGCTCAACCGCCTTCACCGACCGACCACATCGGCCGGCCGCCTTGATTAAAGGACATATTCCGTTCGGTTGTTTCCCCTTCGGCGGAATATGCTGTAGCGCGCTTCGGGAAAGGATTTTCGAGTGAACCAACCAGCCAGGAAAAACACCCAGGGCAAGCCGGTCGCGGTGATCATCGGTGCAACGTCCAAATGGCAGGCCGACGGACGCAACACCAGGCTCGCGCATGGGAAAGCCCTCGACGATGCGTCGTTGCCTGTCGGTGCAAGGTGGGGCGTGGGCGGCGCTCTTGCACAGAAGTTCGCGAGCGAGGGCTTCTTCACGGTCCTGACGACGCGCACCGCAGCCAACGCCGCCGCACTGGCGGCGGCGATCCAGCACCAGGGCGGAGCGTGCATGACCGTGGAGTTGGACCTTTCGTCGGAAGCATCGATCTCTGCGGCATTCGCGACCATCCGTGCCGAGGCCGGGGAGCCGGAAATTCTGATCTACAACGCAGGCTACCTTGAGGGGCGCGATTTGCCGCCCGGCAAGGAGCTACTCGAGCACATTCCCGTGGAGATGTTCGACGTTGCCCACGCGATCGCGACCCGCGGACCGTTCCTGGTAGCAAAGGAAGTATTGCCTGCCATGCGCAAGCGAGGCTCGGGCTCGTTCTTCTTCTCGAACAACGCCAAGTCGCTGCGCGGCACGAAGCGCAACACCGGTGAATCTCTCTATTATCCTCGGGTGATGATGCGCACCGTCGCCCAGGTTCTTACCGAGGAATACTCGGAACACGGCATCCACGTCGCCAACATCGTCATCGATGGCTTGATCGATTCACCGGGGACGCGGGCATTGCCGAGGGCGCAGAAGAATCCGGAAGTGATCATCAACCCTGTGAAGATCGCCGAGGCATTCTTTTATCTCCACACGCAGGATCGGTCCTGCTGGACGCACGAGCTGCAGCTCACACCGTTCTCGACCAAGCCGAGCCACTGAGGCAAGCGCGTCGCTGGCACGCGAATACGATCGTCGAAAGGGGAACACAGGATGGCCGACGGTATATTCGATGGGCTGAAAGTCATCGACTGCGCGAGCTGGATCGCAGGACCAGCCGCAGCGACGATCCTTTCGGATTTCGGCGCAGAGGTGATCAAGATCGAGCCACCGGGAGCAGGCGATCCCTGGCGCGCGTCGACGCCTGTGCCCGGCAAGACCACGGATTACTGGTGGCAGCTGACGGCGCGGAACAAGAAGAGCCTGGCGGTCGACCTCAAGCACCCCGAAGGCCTCGCCGTGCTGCACCGGCTGATCGCCTCGACCGACGTCTTCATCACGAACTTCCCGTTGCCGGTGCGCGAGCGCCTGAAGATCGCGGCTCACCACCTGCTGGCGATCAATCCCCGGCTGATCTATGGCTCGATCTCGGCCTACGGCGAGGCTGGCGCAGAGGCGGCGCGCACCGGCTTCGACGCCACCGCCTACTGGGCACGCACCGGCCTGATGGACATGGTTCGCGCCAGCACCGAGATCGAACCCGTCCGCTCGATGCCGGGCATGGGCGACCATCCCACGGCAACGGGCCTCTATGCCGCAATCGTCACGGCGCTCTACCGACGCGAACGCACCGGCAAAGGGGGCGTCGCCCAGACCTCGCTGCTGCAAAATGGCCTGTGGGCCAACGGCTGCTACGTGCAGAACCGGCTGTTCGGCGAACATGTCAAGCATCGGCCGCCACGCGTCGAAACGCCAAGCGCCCTGGCCAATCACTATCGATGCCGTGACGGTCGCTGGTTCCTGATGGCATTGCACAACGAGACGCGACAGCTTCCGGGCTTCCTGAAAGCGATCGACGCCGAGCACCTGGTGCAGGATCCGCGCTTCGCCACGCAGCCGGAGCGACGTGCGAACCACAAGGCGCTGACCGCGATCCTCGACGAAGTCTTCGCCAAGCGCGATCTCGAGGAGTGGCGGTCGATTCTCGAGAAGGCCGGCGTCACTTTCGGCCCGGTCTGCTCGGTCGACGAAGCAGCCGACGACCCCCAGGCCCACAAAATCGGCGCGATCGTTCCCTTCGCCGACGGCAAGGGCCACACCGTATCGAGCCCCTTCCACCTCGACCACACGACCAAGGTCATGCCCCTGCGCGCACCTTCCGTCGGCCAGCATTCGGAGCAGGTGCTGGCGGAAGCGGGGTATTCCGCCGAGGAAATCGCCCAGCTGAAGAAACTTGGACTCTTGGGAGGGAACCATGCCGCTTCTGTATGAAAAGCAGGGTCACACCGGCATCCTGACGCTCAGCCGACCCGGGGCGCGCAATTGCTGGGGCCAGGACTATGCCGATGGGCTGCTCAAGCATCTCGATGAGGCGAACGATGACGATGACGTGCGCTCTGTCATCCTGACCGGCGACGAGGCCGGCGGCGCCTTCTCGGCCGGCGCCAATCTCCGCGATCCCAACACTCACAACACCCGCTCAGCAGAGGCCTTCATCAAGCGTGTGGGGCGTGCGCGCAATTTCCCTTCCAACCTGGTGAGCGACTTCCCAAAGCCGGTGATCGCGGCGGTCAACGGCTATGCCATCGGAATCGGCTGCATCATCACCTTCTGTTGCGACTTGATCGTGGCCTCGGAGCGGGCGGAATGGCGATTGCCCCAGGTCGCGCTGGGTATTCTGCCGAACTATGGCGGCGCAACGCGGCTCGCCCGCATCATCGGCAAGGGATCAGCCATGCGAGTGGCGATGGGCTTCCCGCTCAAGGCAGAGGAGGCCTACCGCATCGGACTTGCCCAGTGGCTGGTGCCGCATGATCAGCTGATGAAGCAGGCACTGGCGATCGCCGACCACATCGCCGGCCTCCCTCCCCTCGCGGTGCGCATGGTCAAGGAATCCATGAACCGCGGCCAGGACATCCCCAATATCGCCGATGCCTCATTGGTCGATTCCTACCGCTTCATGGTGCTGGAGATGAGCGAGGACAAGGCCGAGGCACACGAGGCGTGGCGACAGCGGCGAAAGCCCAGCTTCCGCGGGCGGTAGCGACTGCGGACCGAAACGAGAGCAATCCCAGTCCACGGAAAAAGACTGAAGAATCCCTGTCGTTGCGCAAAAAATGTTTGGCTTATCGCGGCCGGAAAGGAAATAGTTTGCCGCGGAAGGAAAAAGGATGGCGGGCAGGATGGACTCGACCGGCGGGCGCGCGGCCGCCGACGCGGCACTCAGCGTTTCGAGCGCCGATCAGCTCAAGTACACCACCTGCTACATGTGTGCTTGCCGGTGCGGTATCCGCGTCCATCTGAAGGACGGCCGGATCCGCTACATCGAGGGCAATCGCAACCACCCGGTCAACAAGGGCGTGCTGTGCGCCAAGGGCTCTGCCGGCATCATGCAGCAATACTCGCCGGCGAAGCTGCGCAAGCCGCTGCGCCGCGTCGGCCCTCGCGGCAGCGGCGAATTCGAAGAGATCGAGTGGGAAGAGGCGTTGGCGACCGCGACCGGCTGGCTGAGTGCGATTCGCGAGAGCGATCCGCGCAAGCTCGCCTTCTTCACCGGGCGCGACCAGAGCCAGGCGCTGACTGGCTGGTGGGCCACCCAGTTCGGCACCCCTAACTACGCGGCCCATGGTGGGTTCTGTTCGGTCAACATGGCCGCCGCCGGTCTCTACACGATCGGCGGCTCGTTCTGGGAATTCGGCGAGCCCGACTGGCATCACACGCGCTATTTCCTGATGTTCGGCGTCGCCGAGGATCACGATTCGAACCCGATCAAGATCGGGCTTGGCCGGATGAAGAGCCAGGGCAAGGCCAAGTTCGTTTCGGTCAACCCGATCCGCACCGGGTACTCGGCGATCGCCGACGAGTGGATCGGCATCCGCCCCGGCACCGACGGGCTGTTCGTGCTGGCGATCATCCAGGAGCTGGTGCGAGCCGGGAAGATCGACGAGGAGTATCTCCGCCGCTACACCAATGCGGCCTGGCTGGTCGTACAGAACGAGGGTGCCGCCGATCACGGGCTGTTTGCGCGCGATGCCGCCGGCCAGGCGATGGTGTTCGACGAGATCACCGGCAGCGTCGTTCCGGCCGACCGTGCGGACGCGCGCGGCCAACTGACGGGCGCCGTGACCTTGCCCGACGGCCGCCGCGCCGTGCCGTCGTTCCATCTCGTCGCGACCCGCTGCCTGGAGCCGCAGTACGCCGCCGAAGTGGTGGCGCCGCAGACCGGCATCGATGCGGCAGTGATCCGGCGCATTGCCGCCGAACTGGCGCATGCCGCTTTCGAGCAGACCATCGAGATCGACGAGCCCTGGACGGACTGGCTGGGGCGGACGCACGACAAGATGGTCGGCCGCCCGGTCGCCATGCACGCCATGCGCGGCATCTCGGCCCATTCCAACGGCTTCCACACCTGCCGCGCCATCCACATCCTGCAGATGATCCTGGGGTCGATCGATACGCCGGGCGGGTTCCGCTACAAGCCGCCCTATCCTCGCCCGACGCCGCCGCCCATCAAGCCGGTCGGAAAATCGAAGGACATCCAGGCCGGCAAGCCGATGCCCGGGCCGCCGCTCGGCTTTCCCGCGTCGCCGCAGGAGATGCTGGTCGAGCCCGACGGCTCGCCGTCGCGCCTTGACCGCGCCTTCTCGTGGGAGGCGCCGCTGGCCGTGCACGGCGTGCTGCACGAGGTGATCCGCAACGCCTGGTCGGCCGATCCCTATCCGATCGACACGCTGTTCATGTTCATGGCCAACATGAGCTGGAACTCGTCGATGAACACGGCCGGCACCATCGAGATGCTGACCGACAAGGATCCGGCGACCGGCGAATACCGCATTCCGCGCATCATCTATTCCGACGCCTATGCCAGCGAGATGGTCGCCTACTCCGACCTCGTGCTGCCCGACACGACCTACCTGGAGCGCTGGGATTGCATCTCGCTGTTCGACCGGCCGATCTGCGACGCCGACGGCATGGCCGATTCGATACGCCAGCCGGTGGTCGCTCTCGACCGCGACGTGCGGCCGTTCCAGGACGTGCTGATCGATCTCGGCGCGCGGCTCGGCCTGCCCGCCCTGGTGCGCGAGGATGGCAGCCCACGCTATCCAGGTGGCTATGTCGACTATCTGGTGCATCACGAGCGCCGGCCCGGCATGGGCATGCTGGCCGGCTGGCGTGGCGCAACGGGCGAGAAGTCCGGTGTCGGCCCCGTCAACGAGCGCCAGATCGAGGCCTACATCGCCAACCAGTGCTTCTGGCGCAAGGAGGTGCCCAAGGGCGCGCGCTACTTCAAGCACGCCAATCGCGAGTACCTGCAGTGGGCGGTCACGATGGGCCTGATCGACAAGGCCGAGCCGATCGTGCTGCAGCTTTACTGCGAGGTGCTGCAGAAATTCCGTCTCGCCGCCGAGGGCCATGGCGACGTGCAGCCGACCGATCAGCATCGCGAGCGGGTCGCCACCTACTTCGATCCGCTGCCGCTATGGTACCAGCCCTTCGAGGAGGCAGCGGTCTCGGGCGAGGCCTTTCCGATGCACGCGATCACGCAGCGGCCGATGGCGATGTATCACTCCTGGGGCTCGCAGAATGCGTGGCTGCGGCAGATTCACGGCGAGAACCGGCTGCACATCCATCGCGCGACCGCGACCCGGCTCGGCATCGCCGACGGTGACTGGGTAGCGGTCACCAGCCATCACGGCCGCATCAAGGCGCAGGCCAAGCTGATGGACGGCGTGAACCCGCACACCGTGTGGACCTGGAACGCGATCGGCAAGCGCTCGGGCGCCTGGAATCTGGCGCCCGACGTCCACGAAGCCAAGCAGGGCTTCCTTCTCAACCATCTAATCTCCGAGTTGCTGCCCAAGCAGGGCGAGCGTTTCCAGTACGGCAACTTCGACCCGGTAACCGGCCAGGGCGCGTGGTACGACCTGCGCGTGCGCATCGAGAAGGTCGCTGACGGCGCGCAAGTAAGCGAGCCGCAGTTCGCGTCGCTGCCGCTCCCGCCCAACATGTCCGAGCGCCCCAAGGTGCTTCGGTTCGGATCCTCCTTCCGGCCGGCCGACCAGAAAGTGAAGAATGACCAGCCTGCCTGAGCAACCGTCGCCCAAGCGCCTCGGCCTCGTCATCGACCTCGACATCTGCGTCGGCTGTCATGCCTGTGCCGTGAACTGCAAGGAATGGAATTCCGGCGGCGTGTCGGCGCCGTTGACCGACCTCGCGCCGTACGGTGCCGAACCGGACGGCGTCTGGTTCAACCGCGTGCATACATTCGAGGTCGGCGAGGGCGCGGACGGCCGGACCGTCCATTTTCCCCGCTCCTGCCTGCATTGCGCCGAACCCGCCTGCGTCACCGTCTGCCCGACCGGCGCCTCGTTCAAGCGGGCGGAGGACGGCATCGTGCTGGTCGACGAGGATCTGTGCATCGGCTGCAAGCTCTGCTCCTGGGCGTGCCCGTACGGTGCGCGCGAGTTCGACCAGGACGCGGGCGTCATGAAGAAATGCACGCTCTGCATCGACCGCATCTACAACGAGACCTTCGCCCCGGAGGAACGCGTGCCGGCTTGCGTTTCCACCTGCCCCGCCTCGGCGCGCCATTTCGGCGATCTGGGCGATCCCGAGTCCGACGTTTCAAAGCTCGTGACGGCGCGTCAGGGCTACGACCTGATGCCGGAGATGGGCTATGCGCCGACCAACAAGTACCTCCCGCCGCGCCCCAGCCAGCGGAGTGCAGGCTGTACCGGCGCGCCAGCCGAGTTGCCGCCCGCAGTCCCCACGCCGGGCGGACTTCTGGGCTGGCTTGATCGCTTGCTGAGCCAATGACCGCCGAGGCGGCGTCAGTTTTGGAGCATCCGTGCACCCCGCGCTTTCCGTCATCATCTTCTCGACCGCTTCCGGTGCCGGCTACGGACTGTTGGGTCTTCTGGGCATCCTGACGCCGCTTGGCGTGCTGCCCCAGGACAGGGCGTTCGGCTTCGTCGCGCTCGCCCTGGCGCTGGGTGCGATCACCGTCGGCCTGCTCGCCTCGCTTTTCCATCTTGGGCATCGCGAGCGCGCGTGGCGGGCGTTCTCGCAGTGGCGCTCGTCCTGGCTGTCGCGCGAGGGCGTTGCAGCCGTGGCGACCTACCTGCCCGCCGGACTATTCGGCATTCTCTGGATCTTTCTCGGCAAGATCTCGGCGATCGCCGGCGGGCTCGCGGCCCTCGGCGCCATCGTCACGGTCTGTTGCACGGCGATGATCTACCGCTCCCTGAAGCCGGTCCCTCGTTGGCACAATGGCTGGGTTTTGCCGATTTACCTCCTGGCCGCCTTGATGAGCGGCTCGTTGTGGCTGGCGCTGATCCTCCAGTTCTTCGGTCCGCAGCGCGCGATCAGCGAACTGGCCGCGGGCGCGATCGCCATGACGGCCATCGCCAAGCTCGGCTATTGGCGCTTCATCGATGGCGAATCGGCCACCAGCACGGCAGGAAGCGCGACAGGGCTCGGGGGCCTGGGCGCGGTGCGTCTCTTCGAATCGCCGCACACGTCGCAGAACTATCTTCTGAAGGAGATGGGCTTCCAGATCGCCCGCAAACACGCCGCCAAACTTCGGCGAATAGCGCTCCTCGCGGGCTTCGGCCTGCCGTTCCTGCTCTCGATCGTTCCTTTGGTCGCTTCGGGTTGGCTGGCCGTCGTCGCGGCGTGCCTGGCGGCTCCGCTGGGGATGTTTGGGATCTTCGTGGAGCGCTGGCTTTTCTTCGCCGAAGCCAAGCACGCCGTCACGCTCTACTACGGCGAGGCGACGGTATAGCGCCGACGACCGAATAGCCTCTTGCCGTTGCCGTCAGTTGCCCTATATCCGGGCCAAAAGACGAATTCTTCGAGGTGCAGACGGCAATGAGCGAGGATATTGGACAGGCGGCGAACGCCGGGCAGGCGGAGCCGGTGCGGCAGCACCAGTTCCAGGCCGAGGTCAGCGAACTCCTCAACCTTATGGTTCATTCGGTCTATTCCGAGACCGACGTCTTCCTGCGCGAGCTGATTTCCAACGCTTCCGACGCCTGCGACAAGGTTCGCTACGAGGCGATCACCAGGCCCGATCTGCTGGCTGACGACGAAAAGCTCGCCATACGGATCAGGCCCGACGCCGCGGCCAAGACCCTTGCCATCGTCGACAACGGCGTTGGCATGAACCGCCAGGAACTGATCGACAATCTCGGCACCCTGGCGCGGTCGGGCACGAAGGCCTTCCTCAAGGAGCTCAAGGACGCGAAAGACGGTCTCGGGCTGATCGGCCAGTTCGGCATCGGCTTCTACTCCGCTTTCATGGTGGCCGACCGCATCTCGGTGACGAGCCGCCGTGCCGGAACCTCCGAGGCCTGGGTTTGGACGTCGACCGGCGGCGCCGGATTCGAAATCGCGCCCGCCGGTGAGGCCGACGCGGCGCGCCTGACGCGCGGCACCGAGATCGTGCTCCATCTCAAGGAAGACGCGGCCCGCTACCTCCAGCCCTTCGAGCTGGAGCGCATCGTCCACACCTACTCCGAGCACATCCTGTTCCCCATCGAGTTGGTCGACGACAAGGGCGAGGCTCGGCAGGTCAATGCGGCGAGCGCGCTGTGGCAGCGCTCCAAGGCCGAGGTGAAGCCGGAGGAATACACCCAGGCCTATCGCTCCACCGCCATGGCCTTCGACGAGCCGGCGCTCACCCTGCACTACAAGGTCGAAGGACGGCAGGCCTACGCCGTGCTGCTGTTCGTGCCCACCCAGCCGCCCTTCGATCTCGCCGACCCCGACCGCAAAGGGCGGGTGAAGCTCTATGTCCGGCGCGTCTACATCACCGACGACGCCGAGCTCCTGCCGGCGTATCTGCGCTTCGTGCGCGGCGTGGTCGACAGCGAAGACCTGCCGCTCAACCTCTCGCGCGAGATGCTGCAGAACAACCCGCAGGTCCGGCAGATCCGCAGCGGGCTGGTCGGGCGCGTGCTGTCGGAGCTCGAGGGCACCGCGGCCAAGGATGCCGAGCTGTTCGGCAAGATCTGGAGCGCCTTCGGCCCGATCCTCAAGGAGGGGCTGTACGAAGATCACGAGCGGCGTGCCCAGCTCCTCGCCCTGGCGCGCTTCGCCACGACGGCCGGCCAGCCGCTGCGCACGCTCAAGGAATATGCTGCGGACCTGAAGCCCAATCAGACCGAAATCTACTATCTCGTCGGCGACGATCTGGAACGCCTGAAGTCGAATCCCAAGCTCGAGGCGGCAAAGGCGCGTGGTGTCGAGGTCCTTCTGCTCACCGATGCCATCGACGCCTTCTGGACTACCATGCCGCAGGAGTTCGACGGCAAGCCGTTGAAGTCGTTGAGCCAGGGCGACGTCGATTTCAGCCTGATCCCGCTCTCCGACGCGAACAAGGAGGATGGCGACAAGCCCGGGGACCAGGACGACGCTGCCCTTCTCGAGGCCATCAAGGGCGCGCTGGGTGACCGGGTGGCCGACGTGAAATCCTCGACACGCCTGACCGAGAGCGCCTGCTGCCTGGTGGCGAGTGCCCAGGGGCGGGATCGTGAACTGGAACGGCTGCTGGCCCGTCAGAATCGCGGTAGCGGCGCCAAGCCGATCCTCGAGCTCAACATGACGCACGCCCTGGTGAGGATCGCAGGCACCGCTCAAAAGGACGGCCGTACGCAAGACGTGGCGGAACTCGCGAATCTGCTGCTGGACCAGGCGCGCATCCTCGACGGCGAATTGCCGACCGACCCTGCCGCGTTCACCAGGCTCCTGAACGATCTGGTATTGCGGGGCCTGCAGGCCCCTAAATAGGTCCCTGTCCCGGTCATCGTCGCGAGGGACGGCTGCGATGGCGATGCCACAGGGCATTTGGCCGGTTCGTTCCAGACTTTGCCGCTCCATCCTGCGTCGCCAGACGGCCGAGGCTCCGGGACATGACAGCCGCTTCGGCCCAGCATCGTCGTGCTCTAGATGTTGGGGCGGTTACCGCTCGGTAACGCTTTTAAAAAGTGCGGAAAAAGGGGCCCAATCCCTTGGGCACTAGATATTGAATCGCGTCATTCGCGCAAACGCTCCATTCCGCTACGAGCCTCCTTCGTGCTCCCCTGCCTTTGACCGCTGCGTCGCCGCGAGACGGCGACACCTCCCCATGCGAATGGGAGGAAGATCGTGGGGTCGCGCGCTGCGCATCACACCGCACTCGATCCGGCCCGCCGCCCCTCTAGCAGTTTGCTGAAGAACCTTCCGGTTTTTCAGGATTGGTGATTCCATAGCG
>CAZHQA010000004.1:0-17554 GCA_964533955.1 uncultured Reyranella sp.
GCCACAGGTTCGGCCCGTCGAGCGGCCGGCCGTGGCGCGGGTCGTCCGGCGGCACTTCATGCATCAGCATGAAGGATTCACTGTCGTTGGGCCGCGTCACGCGCGCCACCGTCGAGGTCTCGATGATCGATGTCTTGGGCGCCATGTAGCCGCGATGGAAGCTGTTCATGGCGATGGCTTCCTTGGCGGGACGCGGCAAGGCATGGAAGCGGCGCGAGGCCTCGAACACACCCTTCACCACGGCCGGGTCGACACCGATCCCCTTGAAGTAGCAGAAACCCATGTGGCGGAAGGCAGAGTCGAGCTCGCGGGCCAGCGCCTCGTCGCTGGCGCCCGCGAAGTCGATCACCGGCAGGGTCCGGCCGTCCGCCACCTCAGTCACTGCGTCCATCACTCCAACTTAGCAAAGGCCGTGCCTCAGGGCAGCGTGACGATCTCGATCCAGTTGGGATTCTTGCCCATCGGATACTGCTTCAGTTTGGTGAGTTTTCCGGTCGCGCCATCGATGGCATAGCTCGTCATCGAATCGGAGAGCTGGCCCACGACATAAAGCCAGCGGCCGGAAGGATCGATGGCGAAGCCACGCGGTTGGGTCTCGGTCGACGTGTGGCCGAGCGCGGTCAGCTTGCCGTTCGCGGGATCGACCCTGAAGGCCGCGATCGTGCTCGTGCCGCGCTCGGTGGCGTAGAGGAACCTGCCGTCCGGTGTCAGATGCAGGTCGGCGGCCCAGATTTTCTCCGGCTTCCTCTCGGGCAGCGCGGTGATGGATTGCTCCTCCTTCAGCGTGCCGGTCTTGGCGTCCCAGGCAAACACCACGACCAGGGCCTCGAGCTCGTTCAACAGGTAGACCCGGCCGTTGGTCGGATGGAAGGCGAAGTGGCGCGGCCCGGGATTGCCGCCGCCCTTGACCGGCACCGCGGGCGGATCGTTGGGCGAGAGCGTGCCGGTCGCCGGATCGAAGCGGAACTGGCGCACCACGTTGCCGCCCAGGCTGGTCGCCAGCACGAAGCGGTTGGAGGCGTCGGGCTGGATGGCGTGCGCGTTGGGCTCGGTCGGGATGACCTGGGAGGGCTTGCCGACCACGCCGTCGGCGCCGATCGGGTTCACCGTCACCTTGTTGTTGGGATAGGACGCCGCCAACAAATAGCGGCCGGTCCGGTCGGTGGCAATGTAGGCCATGCTGCCGTCGAGCGGGCCGCTCGCGACATAGGCGAGCTTGCCGGTGGCGGGATCGATGCGGAAGCTCGCCGCCACCATCGGCTCGCCGCGCGTGGCGGCAAACAGCAGCTTCTTGTCCGGACTCACCGCCATCGGCGTGGAGCCCGCGGTCTTGGTGATGCCGGGAATGGTGATGGTCTCGACCGCGCCAAGATCGCCGCTCGCGTCGTCGAGCTTCAGGACGCGGATCTCGTTGCTGTCGGTGCAGCCGACGTAGAGATAGGTCGCCGCTCGCGCCGGCAGCGCCGCCAGAGCCAACGCCAGGGCGATAAGTGCAGACAAGCCTTTAGGCATTCTTTCCTCCCGTTTCCCGGACGCTGCGACCGGGCTGGAACCGAGTCAAGGCACGCCCCATAATCCCGCCCATGCCACGCCCGTCCACCAAGCACTCGCTGCATCTGCGCCTCGACTTCGGCGACGAACGCTCGCTCGGGCCGGGCAAGGTCCGCCTGCTCGAGCTGATCGAGGAGACCGGGTCGATCTCCGCCGCCGGTCGGTCCCTCAAGATGTCGTATCGGCAGGCATGGCTCCTGATCGACGAGCTCAACCGCATGTTCCGCGAGCCGCTGGTCACGGCGCAGGTCGGTGGCGGAGGCGGCGGTGGCGCGGCGGTGACCAAGGCAGGCGCCAGCGTCATCCGGGCCTATCGCGACATGGAGCGACGGGCCACGGGCGCCTCGTCGACCAGCATTCGCACGCTGGGGCGCCTGCTCTCTTCCTAGGTTGCCGGCGCCCTGTGCCACAGCAGTGGCCGCAGCAGCACCAGCACGATCGCGACCAGCGCGACAGCACCAAAGATGACGCCGATATCGTCGCCATGCAGCGGACCAAAGCCGAACAGGGCACGCGCCGGCGGCCACGTCACCGACAGGGCGAGAAGCGCGCCGGTCGCAGCGAAAATGCCGAGCAGCACCGGATTCCTGCCGAGCACGAAGTCGAAGGCCATGCCGCGGTAGGAGCGATTCGACACGATCAGGACCAGGTTGGTCAGCACCAGCGCGAAGAACGAGAGCGCACGCACGTCCTCGTCCGGCAGGCCGCGCCAGGCCGTGAGCAGGTAGACGCTGCCGACCGCAACCAGCGCCACGGCCCCCTGCAATACGCTCCACAGGATCATCGTCCTCGAGAACAGCCGCTCGGACGGCGACCGCGGCGGCCGGCGCATGATGTCCGGCTCCTCGGGCTCGGCTTCGAAGGCGATCGAGCAGGCCGGGTCGATGATCATCTCGATGAAGGCGATGTGCAGCGGATAGAGCACCAGAGGAAAGCCCGTGAGCAGCGGCAGCAGCGCCAGACCCGCGATGGGAATATGGACGGCGACGATGTAGCCCATCGCCTTGCGCAGGTTGTCGTAGATGCGCCGGCCGAGCCTGATGGTGCGCACGATCGAGCCGAAGTCATCGTCGAGCAGGACGATCGAAGACGCCTCGCGCGCGACATCGGTGCCACGGCCGCCCATCGCAATGCCGATGTCGGCGGCCTTCAGGCTCGGCGCATCGTTCACGCCATCGCCGGTCATCGCCACGACCTCGCCGTTGGCCTGCAGCGCCTTGACGATGCGGAGCTTCTGCTCGGGCATGATGCGGGCAAAGACACTCGCCTCTTCGACGCGCACCGCGAGCTCGCCGTCCGACAGGGCCGCCACCTCGGACCCGGTGGCCACGTGCTCGTGCTCGAGGCCTGCCGAGCGGGCGATCGTCGCGGCGGTCGCCGGATAGTCGCCGGTGATCATGACGACACGAATGCCGGCTGCGCGGCATTGTGCGATCGCCTCCGGCACGCTGGCGCGCAGCGGATCGGCGAACCCTATCAGCCCGGCCCAGGCAAACGTGAAATCCTGCGGCCTTGCCGGCAGCCCGGGGCCGGCATGCTCGGCGCGGGCAACACCGAGGATGCGCATGCCCTGCGCCGCCAGCCCATCCACTGCCTGGCGCACCGCCGATGCGCCCCTGTCGTCGAGGCGACAGAGGCCGATGATCGCCTCCGGCGCTCCCTTGGCGGCCACCACCAGGCGCTGTTCGCCCGACTCGCGCCACACCTGCGTGACGGCCAGCAGATCGGGCGTGAGGCCGTAGCCTTTGACGAGTTCGAGGTTCTTGCCCGGCAAGGCGCCGGCGGCCTCGCGAATCGCCCGATCCATCGGATCGATCCCCTCCGCGGCACTGGCCAGCAGGCCGAGACTGAGCAGGCACGCCCGGTCCGATGCGGCCTCGGGTAGGACGGCGGCCACCGACATGCGGTTCTCGGTGATCGTGCCGGTCTTGTCGGAGCACAGAACCGTCGCCGAGCCGAGACTTTCGATGGCTGCCGCACGCCGGGTCAACACACGCGCCCGAGAGATGCGCCGTGCGCCCATCGACATGAACACCGCCAGCACGAGCGGGAATTCCTCCGGCAGCATCGACATGCCGAGCGCGATTCCCGCCAGGCAGGCATCGAGCCACGTGCCGCGCGAGAGGCCGTAGATCGCGACCGCAACCACGCTCGCCACCGCCCCCAAAAGCGCAAAGAGCTTTACGAAGCCCCGAGTTTCGGCGGTGAGCCGCGGCGTGGCCGGATCGATACTGGCCAGCGCCTTGCCAATGCGACCGATCTCGGTCCGGCTTCCCGTCGCGTGGACTTCCGCCACGCCAAGCCCACGCACGACCAGCGAGCCCGAGAACACCGTCGGCAGGTCATCGCCGCCCGCCGGCACCGGCTTCTCTTCCGCGGCCTGGCGGGCGCGCTTGCGGACGGCGAGCGATTCGCCGGTCAGGAGCGACTCGTCGACGAGCAGGTCGGTGGCGCCGAGCAACATCGCGTCGGCCGGCACCCGATCGCCTTCGGCCACCACAACGATGTCGCCGCGAACCACCTCGCGTCCCGGCACGCGCTTGCGTTGCCCGTCGCGGATCACCAGCGCCCGCGGACTGGTCATCACCCGCAGCGCCTCGAGCACGCGCTCGCTGCGGCTCTCCTGCACGACCGAAATACCGACCGAGAGCGTCGCGAACACCAGCAGGATGACGCCTTCGAAGACGCTGCCCAAAGCGAGGTAAATGCCGCCCGCGCCCAGCAGCAGGGCGAACATCGGCTCGCGCAGGACTTCAATGGCAATGCGCAACGGCGTGCGGGCCCGGGCCGACGGCAGTTCGTTGGCACCCTCGGTGCGCAGGCGGCGCTCTGCCTCGGCATTGTCCAAGCCACGCATGTCAAGCATGGAGGATGGCGTCATTCGAGCATTCATGAACACGACGGCAATTGATCGCCTTGACCTGGCTCAAGGGAGCGCCGTCCTCCGAGAGTCCATTCGGGAAGTGGGTCAACTCCGAGAGGAACGCCGCCCCATGGTGATACCTTGACTCCCGGAGTAGGCCGAATGAGGCTCAGCCGCGAAAGAAGACTAGGGGAAACGACATGACAGGACAGGTAAATCGCCGGCGGACACTGATCGGCCTGGCCGCCGGAGCCGGCGCGTTGGCGGTCGGCGACGCGGCGATGGGCCAGGGCAAGTACAAGGAAGCACCCTCCCTGGCCGAACTGGTGAAGGCGGGCAAGCTGCCGCCGGTCGACCAGCGCCTGCCGCAGAATCCCCTGGTGGTGCCGGTGGTCGATCGGACCGGCGAATACGGCGGCGTGTGGCGCCGCGCCTTTCTCGGTCCGGCCGATGCCAACAACTACGTGCGCGTGGTCTACGACGCGCTGTTCCGCTTCTCGCCTGACGGCGCCAAGATCGAGCCCAAGATTGCCGAATCGGCAGAGCCGTCGGCCGACTACAAGGTGTGGACGATCAAGCTCCGCAAGGGCTCAAAATGGTCGGACGGCCAGCCGTTCGGCGCCGACGACATCCTGTTCTGGTACAACGACGTGCTCATGAACAAGGAGCTGACGCCGACCTTGCCGGGCTGGATCAAGAGCCCGGACGGCTCGCCGGCCAAGGTCGAGAAGGTCGACGACAGCACGGTGCGCTTCACCTACGCCGCCCCGGCGACCCTGTTCCTCACCGCCGTCGCCAACCAGGACGGCGCCGATCGCACCTTCGCGATGTTCCTGCCGGCGCATTATCTCAAGAAGTTCCACCCGACCTATGCGGCCAAGGCCGACATCGAGAAGATGGCGCAGGCCGCCGGCTTCAAGAGCTGGACCGAGCTGTTCGCCAACAAAAACGCACCACCGGAGAATCCCGAGCGGCCGACCATGGCGGCATGGGCACCAACCAGCCGCGCCAGCGATCCGATCTTCACCTTGAAGCGCAATCCGTACTTCGTCGGCGTCGACAAGGACGGAAATCAGCTGCCCTATCTCGACGAGGTGCGCTTCACCTATTTCGCAGACGTGCAGGCACTGAACCTGGCGGCGATCGCCGGCCAGTTCGACATGCAGGAACGCCACATCCTGATGACCAACTATCCGGTGCTGAAGGAACAGGAGAAAGCCGGCAAGTACAAGATCATCACCTGGCCGACCTTCGGCGGCGCGGATGCGGTCCTGGCCATCAACCAGACCTACACGGCCGATCCGGAGATGGGCAAGGTAATGGCGAACAAGGACTTCCGCATCGCCATGTCGTACGCCATCGACCGCGACCAGATCAAGGAGAGCGCGTTCCTCGGCCTCGGCGAGCCGCGCCAGCCCGTGCCGTCACCGACTCATCCCTACTATCCGGGCGACGAGTACGCCAAGAAGTTCATCGAGCACGACAAGGCCAAGGCCAACGCGCTGCTCGACGGCATCGGCCTCGCCAAGAAGGACGCCAACGGCATCCGCCTGCTGCCCAACGGCAAGCCCGCGACGATCGAAATCTCGGTCGTGCCGGCGTTCGGCGCGTGGCCCGACGTGGCACTGCTCGTCTCCAAGGACTGGGAGGCGGTCGGCATCAAGACGATCGTGCAGATCCGCGAACGCGCCCTGCACTTCAAGATGAATGAAAACAACGAATTGATGTGCGAGATCTGGAACGAGGACAGCAGCGCCTTCCCCTACACCGGCAATGCCAAGCCCGACCCGCGCAACGCGCCGATCCTGACGATCGGCCCGCTGTGGCGGCGCTGGTATGCCTCGGGCGGCAAGGAGGGGCAGGAGCCGACGCCGGCGGTGAAGCGCATCGTCGAGATCGTCGACACCGCGCGCACCGTCTCGCCGGAACAGCAGATCCCGCTCACCAAGGAACTCTTCCGGATCTTCACCGACAACATGTTCGAGATCGGCACCGTCGGCCTGACCCCGATGGTGCAGGGCGTGGTCGTGGTCAACAACAAGTTCCGCAACGTGCCGGCGACGATGGGCAACGACTGGCCGCTGCGCAGCCCCGGCAACGCGCGGACCGAGCAGTTCTACTTCACGAAGTGACGGTGGAGTTCGGTGCCTAGCCCATGACGCGTTTCATCCTGCAGCGGCTGGCCCTCCTGCCGCTGCTGATGGTGGTCTACTCCTTCGTCATCTTCGTCATCATCCAGGCGCCGCCGGGAGACTTCCTGACGGCGTACGTGGCGACGCTGGCTTCGTCCGGCTCGTCCCTCTCGGCCGAGCAGGTGGCGGCGATGCGCGCCCAGTACGGGCTCGATCAGCCGATGCTCGTGCAGTACTTCAGGTGGGTCCAGCATCTCCTGCATGGCGACTTCGGCCTGTCGCTCGAGTATCAGCGCCCCAATGCCGATCTGATCAGCGAGATGCTCGGCCTGACGCTGGCCCTCGCCCTCTTCTCCTTCGTGCTGACCTGGGTGCTGGCCATCCCGGCCGGCATTTACTCTGCGACGCACCCGCGCTCGATCGGCGACCACATCCTGACAGTGATCAATTATGTCGGCGTCGCCACGCCCAACTTCATGCTGGCACTGGTCCTTATGTGGGTCGCCTTCGCCTATTTCGACATCAGCGTCACCGGTCTCTTTTCCCCGGAATATGCCGAAGCGCCCTGGAGCTTCGGGAAATTCGTCGACCTGCTTGGCCATATCTGGCTGCCGGCGCTGGTACTGGGCATCGCAGGCACGGCGCGGCTCAGCCGCATCATGCGCGCCAACCTGCTCGACGAGCTCAACAAGCCCTACGTCGTGACGGCTCGCGCCAAGGGCATGAAGGAATGGCGGCTGGTGCTGCGCTACCCCGTGCGACTGGCCTTCAATCCGCTGATCAGCACCATCGGCTGGTACCTGCCGCTGCTCTTCTCGGGCAGCCTGATCGTCGCCACGGTGATGAACCTGCCCAATATCGGCCCGCTGCTGCTGCGCGCGCTGGTCAACCAGGACATGTACCTCGCGGGCGGCATCCTGTTGATCTACTCGTTCCTCACCATCGTCGGCACGCTGCTCTCCGATATCCTGCTGGCGCTGGTCGATCCGCGCATCCGGGTGGAGAAGTAGGTGACGGTCGTGACCACCGGCGCACAGGACGAAGATCGCGTCGCCGTCGCCTCCAACTGGCGGCTGGTGTGGTGGCGCTTCCGCCGCCACCACCTCGCGATGGCGAGCGCGGGTCTGCTGATCGTCCTTTACATGATCGTGCTCTTCCCGGGCTTCTTCGCGACGCAGGATCCCGAGCGGACCGACGCGCGGCAGGCCTTCATTCCCGTCCAGGGCATCCATCTGCTCGCGGACGGCAAATGGGCCCCCTGGGTGCCGGCCATCGTCGGCAAGCGCAATCCCACGACCCTGCGCATGGAATGGACGACCGATTCCGCCAAGAAGGTGCCGATCGAGTTCTTCACCAACGGCCGCCTCGTCGGCCCTGTCGACCAGAAGCAGCGCATCTTCCTGCTGGGCTCCGACCGGCTGGGACGCGATCAGTGGTCGCGCATCATGTACGGCACGCAGACGTCGATGACCGTGGGCCTTGTCGCGGTGGCTCTCAGCGTCATCCTCGGCGTCGTGCTGGGTGGCATCTCGGGATATGTCGGCGGCCGCACCGATACGGTCATCCAGCGCCTGATCGAGCTGCTGCAGTCGGTGCCCACCATCCCGATCTGGCTCGCGCTCTCGGCGGCCCTGCCGCGCGACTGGACGCCGATCCAGGTCTTCTTTGCCATCACCGTGATCCTGTCGCTGGTCGGCTGGACGACCCTGGGCCGCGAGGTGCGCGGCCGCTTCCTCGCCCTGCGCGAGGAGGATTTCGTGCTGGCCGCCCGCCTCGCCGGCTGCTCGCGCATGCGCATCATTCTGCGTCACATGGTGCCGACCTTCGTCAGCCACATCATCGCCACCTCTTCGCTCGCCATCCCGGTGATGATCATCAACGAAACCTCGCTCTCCTTCCTCGGCCTTGGCATCCGCCCGCCGGCCATCAGCTGGGGCGTGCTGCTGCAGGAGGCGCAGAACATCCAGACCCTGGCCCTTGCCCCCTGGCTGCTCACGCCGGGCCTGGTCGTGATCGTGGCGGTGCTGGCCTTCAACCTGGTGGGCGACGGCCTGCGCGATGCCGCCGACCCGTACAGCAACTGACATGGCAGCCGAGCCCCTCCTCACCGTCCGCGACCTTCGCGTCTCCTTCAAGCTGGACGAAGGACTGGTGCGTGCCGTCGACGGCACGAGCTTCGACGTCATGCCGGGCCAGGTGCTGGGCGTGGTGGGCGAATCGGGCTGCGGCAAGAGCGTCACCATGCGGGCAATCCTGCAGTTGATCGAAAGGCCGGGCATCATCACCAACGGTGTGATCAAGTTCCGCCGCCGTGACAGCAGCGAGATGATCGAGCTTACCAGCCTCGATCCACGAGGTGCCGCGATGCGCGACATCAGGGGCGCCGAGATCGCGCTCATCCCCCAGGAGCCGATGGCGGCCTTCAGCCCCGTGCACACGGTGGGCGACCAGATCATCGAGGCGATCCAGCTGCATGGTCATCGCTGGAGCAAGGACGCACGCAAGCTCTCCCGCAACGATGCGCGCGACATCACGGTCGGCCTGTTCCGCGACGTCGGCATCTCGATGCCCGAGCAGCGCGTCGACGCCTATTCCTGGCAGCTCTCGGGTGGCCTGCGCCAGCGCGCCATGATCGCCATGGCGCTCTCGTGCAAGCCCCGCCTCCTGATCGCCGACGAGCCGACCACGGCGATCGACGTCACGACGCAGGCCCAGGTGCTGGCTCTGCTGCGCGACCTCCAGGCCAAGTACAACACCGCCATCATCTTCATCACCCACGATCTCGGCGTGATCGCCCAGATGGCAAGCTACGTCGTGGTGATGTATCTCGGCCGCGTCGTTGAGGAAGGGCCGGTTGACGAGATCTTCCATGCGCCCAAGCATCCCTACACGCGCGCTCTGCTGCGCTCGATCCCCAGCCTGTACGGCCAGACCAGGATCGCGCTGCCGGTGATCTCGGGCGCCCTGCCCCATCCGTTCAATCGCCCGCCCGGCTGCCCGTTCCATCCGCGCTGCCCCGACGTCATGGAGCGCTGCTCGATCGCCGTGCCCAGTCTGCAGCCGGTCGCGGCCCACCAGCTCGCGAGTTGCTTCCTGCACAGCGACAAGGCGGAGGTCGAATGATCGCGTTTTCGTGCCCATTGGGACCGCGGGCCGGAAGATCATGAGTTCCCAGCCTCCACCTCTTCTCGACGTCCGTGGCCTGCAGAAGTTCTTCCCCATTACGGAAGGCTTCTTCCAGCGTGTCAGCGGCCACGTTCGCGCCGTCGACGGCGTCGACTTCACCCTGAACGAGGGCGAGACCCTGGGCTTGGTCGGCGAATCGGGCTGCGGCAAGACCACGGCCTCGCGCTGCATCCTGCGCGCCATCGATCCGACCGGCGGCCAGATCCTCTACCGCACGCGGGACGGCCGCACGGTGGACCTGGCAATTCTGCCGCCGGCCGAGTTGCTGCCGCTCAGGGCCGAGATCCAGATGATCTTCCAGGACCCGTTCGGTTCGCTCAATCCGCGCATGAACCTGTTGGACAATGTCGGCGAGCCGCTGCTCGTGAACGGCATGAAGAACCGGCGCGAGCGCGCCGACCGCGTTGCCGAGCTGTTGCGGCTGGTGGGACTGCGGCCGGAGTTCATGCACCGCTTCCCGCACGCCTTCTCGGGCGGCCAGCGCCAGAGGATCGGCATTGCCCGCGCGCTGGCCACCAACCCGCGCCTGGTGGTGGCCGACGAGCCGGTCTCGGCGCTCGACGTCTCGGTGCAGGCGCAGGTCCTCAATCTCCTGCTCGAGCTGCAATCGCGCCTGAAGCTCACGTTCCTGTTTGTCGCCCACGATCTCTCGGTGGTGCGCCACATCTCCGACCGGGTCGCCGTTATGTACGTGGGCCAGTTGGTCGAGCTCGCGCCCACTGGCGCCCTGTTCGCCCAGCCGTTGCACCCCTACACTGCGGCGCTCATGCGCGCCGTGCCGGTGGCCGATCCGCGGGTGCACCAGGACGACGCAATACTGGTGGGCGAAGTGCCGAGCCCCGCCAAGCCGCCGCCCGGCTGCTACTTCCATCCGCGCTGCCGCCATGCGACCGAGCGCTGCAAGGTCGAGGCTCCCGCCCTGCGCGAGATCGTGCCCGGGCACTTCAGCCGCTGCCACTACGCCGGCGAGAAGACCTTCTGACGAGCGCCTTGAAGAGGGCGGGTGGTGAGGCAGAGGTTGGCCTGACGGCCGCTATCCCCGCCCCTACAACTGGCGTGGCGCCCCGGCGTCGGCCGCCGGCAATTCGGCGGACGATCTCGGGCCACGGCTCTGCCAGCCGCTGGGAGCGGCTGTGTCCGGATTGCACCCCAGGACGGTGAGCGAGGTAACGGCGATGGCCACCATCGCCTTCCAGGGTACCCGGCGACAGAGATTCGTGAGGTCCAAGGCCATCATCCAGCCCATCTCTAATGATGCGGGCGGATGTCGTTGTTGACCGTCCGGTCACCGGCCAGCCAGCGCTTCAGGTCCGCGTGCGCGGACGCGCGCGCCCGGGCCTGGATGCGGTCGGCGTCGGGAGGATCGGACGTGAATTCCACGACCAGGCCGTCCGGATCGGTGGCATAGATCGACTTGCAGTAGCCATGATCGCGCACGCGCACCGGGATGCCCTCCGCCTCGAGGCGCCGCTGGATCTCGTCCTGGGTCGCCGCGCTGGCTGCCAGAGCGAGGTGGACATAGAACGGCTGCTGGCGGGCCTTGTACCTGGCTGCCACCTCGGGATCGGCGAATTCGAAGAATGCCAGCGCGCCGCCGTCGCCGATGCCGAAGAACGTGTGCACGAAGGAAATCTTCCGACCCGGGAAATCGGGCGAGTCGCCCTCCTCGATCCAGGTGGCGACGAGCGGCAGGCCGATGATGTCCTCGTAGAAATGCCGGGTGCGCTCCTGGTTGGCGCAGACATACGCATTGTGATGGAGCCGCAACGGCAACTCTCTCAGGAGGCCAGGGCCGGTGGCGGACGCGTGAACTTGGTCGGGCATAACCGTTTCCTCCTCGGTCGACAGCGTGCCCGGACATTGTGAGCGCGTACCCGCGCTTTCGTCCAGCAGCGAAGGATCAGGCGGGGTACTTGCTCCTGCCGGCAGCGGCCTGCCCGGCCCGCTCGGGCGGCTGCATGCCGCCGACGAAGAACAGCTCGTGCATCCAGCGCTTGCCGAGGAAACGCAGCACTTCGCGGAAGGAATAGAACAGGACCAGGATCAGTAGTATGGGAACGCTCTCGCCGACCAGGGAGATCATCCCGACACGCCCCCGCAGCGCCGGAAAATCGCCGAGCAGGTCGCCGTGCAGGGCGCCCTTCACCAGCAATTCGGCCACGTGGTACAGGATCAAGAGAGCCAGCGTCGCAGCCAGCCGAATCATCACGGGATAGATGAGAGGGCGGCTCCGGAAGCGCTCCAGGCCCATGAAGTGATCGATCACCAGCATCAGCTTGGAAAGGATCAAGGCCTTGATCAGGGCGACGCCGTGCGGACGGTATTCGATGCCGTATTGGTGCAGCACGAAGATCTTGTGCACCTCGAGAATGGCGAAGCACATCGCCAGATAGACGAACATCTCCAGGTAGTTCTTGAGCCTGTCTGGCATGCGGCGATGCTCGTTTGATTTCTGAACGGACAGTGGCGGCTCTAAGCCGCGTACTTGCTCCCGCTCAAGCTTTCCCACAGCGCCTGCGGCCCCGCCTTGGCGTAGGCCGCGCCGATCTTCTCGCCCCAGTAGGTCTCGCTGCCGAAGTCGCGGCGCCACACCCAGAGCCGGCGCGTGTAGTGATGCAGGATGTGTTCGTGGGTGAATCCCATGGCGCCCATCGACTGGTGCGAGATCGAGGCGATGCGCTGGGCGAACTCCGAGGCCTGGCTCTTGGCGGCGGCGATGGAGAAGCTGCCGCCCGCCTCGAGGCCGCCCTCGTTGGCGTCACGCGCCGCCGCCTCGGCGGCGGCGATGGTGGCGGCGACGCAACTCGCGAGCTCCGCCAGCATGTGCTGGATCGCCTGGAAGGTCGAGATCGGCCGGCCGAACTGGACGCGCTGCTTGGAATATTCGACGGCCGTGGCCAGAACCTTGTCGGCCGCGCCCGCCATTTGCATGGCCCGTGTCACCGCCGCGAGCTCGAAGGCGCGCTCCGCGCCGACGGCCGAAGCGCCGGTGAACTCGGTCGCGGCGTTCTCGAAGCTCACGGTGCCGTAGGGTTCGCCGGCATGGGTCGGCGTGGCCTCGACCTTGGCGCTCGACCTGGCAACGACGGCAATCGTATTCCCGACCACGGCCACGAAACGCTCGGCCACCGCGGCGAAGGGCACTCGGGCCGCCCTGCCGGTCAGCCGCCCGCCCGCGAGCCTGAGGTCGCCCAGTGCGAGCGTCGCGGGGCCCGACTTGGGTGTGCCTGCCGCCGAGGCGATCAGGAGATTGGCGAGCGCCGTCTCGGCGAGCGGCACCGGCACGGCGTGCGAGCCGGCAAGCCGCAGCAGCGCCAGCATGTCGGCCAGGGTGCCGCCTGCCCCACCCTTGTCTTCTGCCACGGCGATGAGCGGCAAGCCCATTTCCTCGATCTCCTGCCAGAGATCGCCCGGCCATTGGCCCTTCTCGACGCCGTTGACCACGTCCTTGCCCACACGATCGGCGAAGAAGCGGTCCGCGGTCTCGAGCAGCATGGTGCGCGACTCAGGATCCATGGTGCGTCACTCCCACTCTGTCGCCGTAAGGCGACGCCACCTCCCCCGAAGACGGGGGAGAGAAATGAGTCGTCTCTCCCCTTCCCCGTCTTCGGGGGAGGTGGCGCGGTAACCCGCGAGGGAGGGAGTCATCGCAATCCCAACCCGCGCGCCACGATGCCGCGCAACACCTGCGTCGTGCCGCCCTGGATGGTGTAGCTCGGCGCCATCATGGTGGCGTACTGGGCAACGTCGAGGAAATCGGCCATGTCCTCCTCGGTCGTCGCCTCCGACTCGGCGAGGGTACGGGCGATCTCGGGCAGGTCCTGCTGGTAGACGGTGCCGAGGTCCTTGACCAGCGCGGCTTCGATGGCAGGCGACTTCCCGCCCTGCATCATGCCCGCCACCGCGACCGACATCTGGCGCAAGGTCCACAGTCGGGCGATCAGCCGGCCGAGAATCGCCGAAGCGCGCCGGGCCGGCTGGCGGCCCAGCACGCGCACCAACTCGCGCAGGACGTAGAAGTTCTGCATGAACCGCTCGGGCCCGGAGCGCTCGAACGCAAGCTCGCTGGTCACCTGCAGCCAGCCGTCGCCCTCGTTGCCGATCAGGCAGCTCTCGGGAATGAAGGCGTCTGAGAACGTCACCTCGTTCCAGTCGTGCCGGCCGGCGAGGTTGATGATCGGCCGGATGGTGACACCTGGAGTCTTGAGGTCGACCAGGATCTGGCTCAGGCCCTTGTGGCGATCGCCGTGCTGGCCCGAGGTTCGCACCAGCGCGATGCAGTAGTGGTTGCGGTGGGCGCCCGAGGTCCAGACCTTGGTGCCGTTGACGCGGAACCCGCCGGGCACCGGCTCGGCGCGGGTACGCACCGACGCCAGGTCGGAGCCGGAGTCGGGTTCGCTCATGCCGATCGAGAAGTAGCACTCGCCCCGGGTGATGCGCGGCAGGATGGCCTGGCGCTGCTCTTCGCTGCCGAAGCGCAGTAAGAGCGGGCCCGACTGGCGATCGGCCACCCAATGGGCGCCGGCCGGCGCACTGTTGCCCAGGAGTTCCTCGGTAATGACGTAGCGGTCGAGGAAGCTTCGCTCGCTGCCGCCGTACTGCTTGGGCCAGGTGATGCCGAGCCAGCCTTTCGCCCCGAGCATCCGGCTGAACTCGGGCGAAAAGGTGTTCCAGCTCGCGAAGCGATCCTCGGACTTGAGGTTGGGCAGCGTCTCCTTGAGGAAGGCGCGGACCTCGACCCGCAGCGCCTCGGCCTCGGGCGGCAGGTGGAACGGCGGGAATTCGAGCTTGGGGATCGACATTTGACGGCCCTTCTGTGTGCGCTAATCCTACCTCGCGCAATAGAGGAGTTTCGACCGTCGAATGCCGCGCCGCCCCCGCCTGCCGCCCCTACTGTCGGAGTTCGACGACGACGAGCGCGATGCAGTACTGGCCGCCAACCGTGCCTTCTATCGTGCCTTCAACGACCGCGACTACGAGGCAATGGAGAACATCTGGGCGCCGACCGGCGCCATGGTCTGCCTGCATCCCGGCCAGCCGCCGTTGCACGAGCGGGCCGACATCCTTGAAAGCTGGCGCGGTATCCTGCGCCATCCCGAGGCGCCGCGGGTGCGCTGCATCGGCGAATGGGCGATCGGACGCGGCGGGCTCGCCATCGTGGTGTGCCGCGAGATCCTGGCCAACGGCCAGCTGATGGCGACCAACACTTTCGTCCGCTCGGGCACCGGCTGGCAGATGGTCGGCCACCATTCGGGCCCGGTACCGTCGATCGAGGTCGAACGCAGCCAGGGCACCGCGGCCGCCGCGCCAACGGCGCGCGACCGGCGCAAGCTACATTGACTCTTCAGTCGCCCAATGGGCCATCCTTGGCGAACAGCGGACGCAAGGTTGTGTAGGGAACGTCGACGGTGAACTGACCGGAGACATAGGGGCCGACGACGTAGGCGTTGAAGATCAACTGCAGGCCGTCGCGCTGCCAATAGTAGTGGCCGGGCTCGCCCAGCAGCTTGGCGAGCTTGTCCGGCTCAATGGCATCGTCAAAGCCGTCCTTGCCGTCGGCGAACTGCTTCTTGAGGTCGCTGCGCACGATCGGCACCAGCACCTCGAGCCAGCGACCGCCCGGAGCGAAAACCTCGGCCGGCCCGGCAGCGCGGCCGGTGCGCAGATCGACGAGCCGGGCGTCGGTCCCGCTGAAGCCATGGGCGCCACCGGCAAACCCGTCATAGTTGACCGCCACGGCCACCGCGTTGGCCGACGGCCGCTGCAGCTCGAAGGACTGTGAGTACGACCACTCCTGCTCGCCGCGCAGTTCACCCGCCGAGACGTCGGCTGGAATCACCTCCTGCGCCATCTTGGCGGTCGTCGCGGCATACTCGCGGTTGATAACCGAGAAATCGGCCGCCGACCCGTCGAAGCGCGGCCAGGTGGCGTCGATCGAATAGGAGATCTTGCCGACCGTTCCGGACTTGACCAGCGCCTGCTCGCTAACAAAGGGATAGACACCCTCGCCGAGGGCCTTGAGATTTTCGAGGCGCAACTCGTCGCGCTGCGTGACGCAGCCAGCGACCTCGTCGCGGCCGCCGACACAGGCCTCGTCGCGGAGGGCGAGCCAGTGCTGCTGGTCCTTCAGCAAGTGCTCCCTGGCCGGGCCGCCGAGTTTGCCGGCAAGCGTGTCGTAAGCCTCCACCATCTGCCGATCGGCAACAGCCAGCTCCGGCGTGGCGCAGATTGCCTGCTCGACCGCGCTCGATGCACGCTTGCAATCGGAGACCGGCGCGGTCTGCGCTGCAGCGGGGCTGACCAGCATTACGAATGCGAGTTGCGTCAAACGCAGCAAGGTCATGCCCGTCTCCAGGCCTTCAGGCGGCGCACGGCTTCCTCCATCTCGGCCGTGGAGCCCGCGAAGGAGATGCGCAAGGTACCGGCACCGCGGGCTCTGTCGAAGTCGACACCGGGCGTGGTGGCCACGCCCGCCTCGGCCAGCATGCGCTTGCAGAAATCGCGGCTGTCGTTGGTGAGGTGGGCGACGTCGGCATAGAGGTAGAAGGCTCCCTCGGCCGGCGCCAGTCGGTCGAGCCCGACCGCCGGCAATCCCGCCATCAGGAGGTCGCGGTTTGTACGATAGCGCCGGACATGACCGTCCAGTTCGTCGCGGCAGTCGAAGGCGGCGACGGCGGCGTACTGGCTGAGCGTCGGCACCGAGATGAAGAAGTTCTGCGTCAGGCGCTCGATCGGCCGCACCAGGTCGGCCGGTACGACCAGCCAGCCGACCCGCCACCCCGTCATCGAGAAGTATTTCGAAAAGCTGTTGACCACGATTGCCTGGCCCGACACCTCGACCGCCGAGACCGCCTCTCCCTCGTAGACGATGCCATGATAGATCTCGTCGGAGATCAGCCGCACGCCGTGGCGATCGCACCATTGGGCGAGCGCCGTCATCTCGGCCCGGTGGACCATGGTGCCCGTGGGATTGGACGGACTGGCCACGATCAGGCCGGCGATCGGGCCCACCTTCTCGAGCGCGCCCACCGTGGGCTGGAAGCGATCCGCCGACGAGGTCGGCAGATCGACGGCCTCGAGGTTCAGCGCTGCCAGGATGTTGCGATAGGCGGGGTAGCCGGGTGCGGCAAGTGCGACGCGGTCGCCGGCGTCGAAGCAGGCCAGGAAGGCCAGCGGAAAACCGCCGGAGGAGCCGGTCGTGACGATCACCTGCTCGGGCGCCACCTCGACGCCATACGCTTCGCGATAGTGTCGCGCGATGCGCTCGCGCAGCGCCGGGATGCCGAGGGCGGCGACATAACCGATGCGGTCGCTGTCGAGCGCAGCATGAGCGGCGGCAAGCGCACCCTTGGGCGCCGGTGTGCTGGGCTGACCGACCTCGAGATGGATCACGGTGTCGCCCGCCGCTTCTTTCTCGGCGGCGGCGGCCATCACGTCCATGACGATGAACGGGTCGACGGCGCCCGCCCGGAGTGACACCGGGCGACGCGAGGGGGAACGGCTCATGTCGGCCGCTTCAGCGCGGAATGGCGAGCAGCGACAATCCCCCGCCAGCCTTGTCGATGCCGCTCTGGCAGCTCGCCGCGCCACCGCGGATGCCGTTGGGACAGGCGATGGCATTGACCCAGCCGCCCCGCCCGGCGTTGGCATCGAGCGCCGTTTGCACGGCAGTGGCGCGCTCGATCGTGGCGCGCGCGATGGCACCGGTGGCGAAGGCCGCACCCGGCCCGCCACCGCCTGCGCCTGCGAACCGAACCTCGCCGTTGCCGGGATTGCCGATCACCAACGGGCTGACGGCTGCGGCATCGGCCGTGGCGACGCC
>CAZHQA010000004.1:17654-33548 GCA_964533955.1 uncultured Reyranella sp.
GGGCCGCCGCGCTGGCGGATCGTGGCAATCGTGCTGCCAAGCTCGGTCTGCACCCATGTGTCGCCTTCGGTCACCGCCGTGCCGGTGCCCTTGCCGAAGATGCGGCGCGCCTCGCGGTCGGCGCCGATCAGGGCAGCGCCCGCCTGCAAATCGCGCGACAGGGCACGCGACACAGGGAAGCCGTTTCGCGCCAGACGTTCGGCGCCGGCGAGATCAAGCTCCCAGCGCGACTGGCCGTGACGGATATGCATCAGGGTGACTGCTCGCACGCCGGCCGGAACCGTGATCGGAATGCCATTGATGGCGCCCGGCGCTGCGACCGGCGGGAAGGCGAAGACCTCGCCGGCGCGCGTCTTGGAATCATGAACGACGCATGCTCCCGAGGCACCGAGGCTAGCTGCCGAGGGCAGCGTGACCGCCATCGCAAAATACATGGCGACTGCGGCATCGGTGGCATTGCCACCAGCCAGCAGGACCTCCCGGCCAATCTGGGCCGCATGCCCCTCGTCGGCGGCAGCGGCGGCGAAGGTGACGCCACCGCGCAGCAGGCTGCTGATGCCTGCCCGGCGGGCGGCCATGCCCTCGGGATTGACGACGTTCTCCTTGTCCTCACTTCCGCCACAACCGGAAAGCAAAAGCATGGCCACAAACGCCAGGCTGCGGAATTGACGTGGTGGCCGAGCGTTCCTAGCCTGCCTGCGACCAATACCCACCGTGCCCAAACGCATCTTCACCCTCTTCTGTCTGGCGCTGCTCGCGCTGGCGCCGGCTGTCGCCGCCCAGGCGCAAGGCCAACGCCTCAACCTGATCCGCGACGCCGAGATCGAGAACACCATCCGGACCTTCGTGACGCCGATCTGGAAGGCGGCCGGCCTCGACCCCAGCGCGGTCGAGATCATGATCGTACAGGACAACTCGCTCAATGCCTTCGTGGCGGGCGGCCAGCGCATCTTCATTCACACTGGCCTGATCATGCGCACCGAGACGCCCAACCAGCTGATCGGCGTGCTGGCCCACGAAACCGGCCACATCGCCGGCGGTCACCTGGCACGCATGCAGGAGGAACTGAGCAATCTCAGCACCATGCAGATCCTCGAGTCCCTGATCGGCGCGGGCATCATGGCGGGCGGTGCAGCGAGCGGTGGCGGGGCCGGGCGGAGCCCGACGGGCCCGGCAGGCGCGCCGGTGTCGGGGTCCCTCCTCGCCTTCCTGCACTATTCGCAGACCCAGGAGAGCTCGGCAGACCAGGCGTCCATCTCCTACCTGCAGCGCACCCAGCAATCGCCCAAGGGCTCGCTCGAATTCCTGCGCTTCCTCCAGAAGGAGGAGCGCATGCTGATCGGCCGGCGCGACCCCTATCTCACGACACACCCACTGACGCCCGAACGAATCAGCATCTTCGAGGAAGCACTGGCGCGCTCGCCCTATGCCAACACGCCGGACACACCGGCCTTCCTCGACATGCACCATCGCATGGTGGCGAAGTTGATGGGCTTCATCACGCCGGCGACGGCCCTGCAGCGCTTCTCGGAGGCCGACCGCTCGGTACCGGCTCGCTATGCCCGGGCGATTGCGCTCTACCGCTCGGGGGCGCTGGGCTCGGCTCTGCTGACGCTCGACGGGCTGCTGAAAGAAAGCCCGAACGACCCCTATTTCCACGAACTGCGCGGCCAGATGCTGTTCGAGAACGGCAAGATCGGCGAATCGATCGTCTCCTATCGGCGCGCCGCCCAGCTCCTGCCGGGAGTCGGCGTGGTCAAGATCGACTTCGCCCGCGCCCTGCTCGAGAGCAACCAGCCCGATGCCGACCGAGAGGCAGTGCGTAACCTCGAGCAGGCGGCGCAGACCGAATCGGGCAGCTTCGACCTGTGGCGGTTGCTCGCGTCGGGCTATTCCAAGCTCAACAATCCGGGTATGACTTCTCTGGCACGCGCCGAGATGGCGATCATCCGTGGCAACCGCGCCGAGGCCCAGTCGCATGCCGCGGCCGCCGAACGGCAGCTGACGGCGGGCACGCCAGCCTGGCAGCGGGCGCAGGACATCAAGGCCTACATCAGCACGCGGCCACGCAAGAAATGAACCCCTCTCCGGAGTCCACCATGCGTTCCATCCTCATGATCCTGTGCGGCGGCCTGGTTGCAGCCGGCCTGCTTGTCGCCGGGCGTGCCACGGCGCCTGCCCTCGTCGCCTCGCCCGGCATGACCGTTCCGCCCGACAAGGCGGCGCTGGGCAAGAGCATCCGCGAATACCTGCTCGCCAACCCCGAGGTGCTGGTCGAGGCCATGCAGGAACTCGAGCACAAGCAGGACAGCCAGCGCGACACGCAGGCGCAAAAGGCGATCCAGGAGAACCAGCGCGAACTGCTGCGCGATCCCGACAGCCCGATCGCCGGCAACCCCGACGGCGACGTCACGATCGTCGAGTTCAACGACTATCAGTGCCCGTACTGCAAACGTGCCCATATGGCGGTCAAGTCGACACTGGCCTCCGACGGCAAGGTCAAGCTGGTCCTCAAGGACCTGCCGATCCTGGGTGAGCCCTCGCGCATTGCCGCACTTGCCGCCCTGGCGGCCCGCGCCCAGGGCAAGCATCTCGCCCTCCACGATGCCCTCATGGAGTACGGTGGCAAGATCGATCGCGACAAGATCATGGAGATCGCGGGCTCGACCGGCCTCGATCTCGATAGGCTCAAGAAGGACATGGACGATCCCAGGCTCAAGCAGATCATCGAGCGCAATCTCGCGCTGGCTTCAGCGCTCGGCGTGCGCGGCACGCCGGCCTTCGTCGTCGGTAACCAGTTCGTGCCGGGCGCGGTCGATGCCGATGCGCTGAAGCAACTCATCGCCGAGGCCCGCAAGCGCTCCTAAGTCGGGCGGGCAGTCGCCTATTTCTGCAGCGTTGCCGACAGCCCGAGCAGGCTCACCCAGTCGGGTCCGGGAACGCGAAGATAGCTCACCTTGTCGAGGCCAACCGGCGGGTCGGGCCTGGCGTCGAGGGTCAGCGTTCCCCCGCTCTCGACGAAGCGCGCCACCGTGTCGAGAAGCTTGGTCAGGTCTTCGGTAATCAGCACACCGCTCGGCTGGAACTGGCGCACCTCGCGGGCCACCAGTGCCCGCATTTCCGGTGGGGTCCGCCCCGTGGTGGTGGCAAGCGCCTTGATCGTGCGCTCGAGCAAGCCCTTGTCGGCCACCACCAGCCGGGCCCCACCAAGTGCCGCCTTGCTGTGCAGGAGCGCCGTGTTGTCGCCTTCGTCGACCAGCTTCCAGAAAGCGTCGTCAGCCCGCACCAGCTTGCCCGAGAAGTTGATATCGGCGAGGTCGGGACCGGCCAGAGTGCAGCGGTCGATGGAGAGTTCTCCGGCCGGGCGGTTCTCGCCGCCGGTGCAATCGAAGGTCAACCTGACCTCCTTCAGCCCCATCATCTGCAACCCCAGCCGCAGCTGGATCGCCTCCCGGCCACTGAGCGGCGGCGCCAGCACAAAGCCATCGATGCGCGTGTGCGAGCGGCTGATACCCGTGCCTTCATGCGTGGTCTGGGCAGTGATGCTGCCGAGCGAGATGCCGTAGCGCGCGAAACCTTCGCCGCCGAACCCCGAGGCGCTCGCCTGGTCCATTCCAATGCGGCCGATCGGGCGGCCCAACCGCCACGCCGCCGAAGACAACGCCTTGAGCGGACGGGTGAGGTCGAGGCCTTTGATCCTGAACTCGGACATGCTGAAAACAGGTGAGGCTCCGGCATTCGCCGTCGTCTCGACACCGGCCAGCGCGAGCGCGCCGACACGGCCGTGGTCGTAGGCTTCGACCGTGAAGCTGCGGATGGCGGCCCGGTCGCCCGAGCCGGCAGCGGTATAGGCGGTCTGCGTCTGCTCGAGCTTCGCGAACGACAAAGCCGTCGCGATGCGCGCGGCCACTGTGGAGAACTGCAGCGTGCCGAGGTCCGCCACCTCATAACGCACGAGATTGAAGTCATCGACGCCGAACGAGCCGATGCTCCAGGTCGCACCGCCTTCGACGATCTGCAAATCCTTGAGCGCGAGATGGCTCGCCTGGAACGGTTCGCCCAGCCGCATTCCCGACAGCGGCGTGCGCCCTCGCAGCAGCTCGGCCAGCGGCCACGACAGGCCGATCGCCTCCCAGCGGCCGATGCTTACTTCCCCAACCTGCTTCATATGGAGGTTGCGCAAGGTCACGCGTCGGCCCAGCAGCCCGACCTCGACCGTCTCGACAGTGGCCACGCCCCCCTGCTCGAGGCCGGCCTTGATCTGGCGCGCCGAATATTCCTCGGCGAGCGGCAGCGCCGCCGCGCCGAGTCCCGCGAGGGCGACGACGGCAGCCGCTGCGATCGCGGCTTTCCTCACGGCTCCGCGTCCGGCTGCTTGGCGGGTTGTGCGGCGTCGAAGGCCGGATGCTTCATGCAGGTGGCAAAGATGCGCTGGATGGTCGGAAAGCGCGGCATGTCGACCTTGAAGCGTCCGGCGTTGAAGACCTGTGGCACCAGGCAGAGATCGGCCATGGTCGGTTGGTCGCCGTGGCTGTAGGTGCCGGTGCGGCGGTCGTTGGCGATCGATGCCTCGTAGGCCTCGAAGCCGGTCTCGATCCAGTGGCGCGACCAGGCAAATGTGCCTTCCTCCGACTGGTCGTACCGCTCCCTGAGATAGTTCATGACGCGCAGGTTCTGGATGGGATGGATATCGGCTGTCGGGATCAAGGCGAGCGAGCGCACCCGCGCGCGCCCGACCGGATCCTGCGGCAGGAGCGGCGGGCTGGGATGGGTTTCCTCGAGGTATTCCAGGATCGCCATCGACTGGGTCAGCACCTCGCCGCCATCGAGCACCAGAGCCGGCACCAGCTTCTGCGGATTGATCGCGACGTAGTCGGGCGCGCGGTGCTCGCCCTTGCGCAGGTGGCGAAAAGAATGATCGACCTTGACGCCCTTCAGATTGAGCGCAATGCGCACACGAAAGGCCGCCGAGGAGCGAAAATAACCGATGAGCTGCATAAGGTCGCCTCCCGGGCCACCTTAGAGGCTGGAAGCGCGTGACTCCAGCCGCACGTCGTGATCGGGCGGCGCTCAGCCCGGTGGATCGTACTTCACGACCATCTGGTCGATGGCACCGAAGATCGAACGGCTCTGCCGGTCGAACATCTCGATGCGGATGTGGTCGCCGAACTTCATGAACGGCGTCACGGGCTTGCCGCTGTCGATGGTCTCGCGCACGCGTCGCTCGGCGATGCACGAGCAACCGACCGCAGCGTCACGGTTGGCGACGGTGCCGGAACCCACGACCGTGCCTGCCTCCAGGTGACGCGTCCGCGCGGCATGGGCGATCAGCTGGCCGAAGTCGAAGGTGAGGTCGGTGGCGGCGTTGGGATGGCCGAACTCCTTGCCGTTCAAGGTCGAGATCATCGGCAGGTCGAGCTTGGCGCCGTCCCAGGCAGTGCCCAGCTCGTCGGGCGTGACGGCGACCGGCGCAAAGGCGGTGGCAGGCTTGCCATGGAAAAAGCCGAAGCCCTTGGCAAGCTCGCCAACGATCACGTTGCGCAGCGACACGTCGTTCAGGATGGTCACGAGCTTGATGTGCCGACGCGCCGCCACCGGCGAAATCCCCATCGGTACGTCGTCGGTGATGACGCCGATCTCGCCCTCGAAATCGATGCCCCACGCCTCGTCGGCCAGCTCAATCTCGTCGTTGGCACCGATGAAGGAATCCGAGCCGCCTTGATACATCAGGGGATCGGTCCAGAAGGTCGGCGGCATCTCGACGCCGCGCGCCTTGCGCACCAGCTCGACATGGACCACGTAGGCCGAGCCGTCGGCCCATTGATAGGCGCGCGGCAGGGGGGCCGCGAGCGCCTTGGTATCGAGTTCGAAGGAGCCCGGCACCTTGTCGTCGCGCAGCTCTTCGCAGAGAGCCGCGAGCCTGGGCGCGGCGACCGCCCAGTCGTCGAGCGCCTTCTGCAGGGTCGGAGCGACGTTGCTCGCCCGCACTGCGCGCTTGAGTTCGCGGTCGACCACGATCAGCGTGCCGTCGCGGCCGCCTTCCTTCAAGGACGCCAGCTTCATTTTTCAGTCCTCGTCCCGATGAACTTGCCTACTCGGCGGCCTGCTTGATTTCCGGCGCGTGCCAGGACCGCACGTAGCCTTCCCATTCGACGCCGGCCGGCATGGCGGCGACGTCGACCGCGTCGCGCGTGTCGATCATCACGGCAACCTCGTCGGTCTCGGTCTTGCCGCCGCGCGCCGCCGGCCTGGTAGCGGCGTTGAAGGCCTTGGGATGCGGACCATGGGTGAAACCCGACGGATGGATGGTCATCATGCCGGGGTGGATGTTGTCGCGACTGAAGAAGCTGCCCTTGTGGTAGAAAATGATCTCCTCGAAGTCGTCGTTGTTGTGGAAGAAAGGCAGGCGCAGCGCCTCCGGGTCGCTCTCCAGCGGACGCGGCACGAAGGTGCAGACCACGAACCGTCCAGCCATGAAGGTGGTGTGGGCCGAGGGCGGCAGGTGGACGCGATGGCTCATGATCGGCCTCAGGTCCCGCCAGTTGATGCGCACGACGCTCAGATCGCCGTGCCAGCCCACCGCATCGAGGGGATTGAACGGGAACGTCACCGTCGAAAGCTGGTTGCGGCGCTTGACCGAAACCTTCCAGGGGTGCTCGTCCTGCTGCGCCTTGAAGGCCTCGTCGACGTGCGGCGTGTCGAGCATCGCCGGATCGAACGGCGCGTGCCGGCCGGTGACGCCCTTCTCGGGCAGCGTGAAATGGTCGTTGGTCGCCTCGATCATCAGCGACATGGTCGGTTTGTCGGGCGACAGCCGCCACATGGTGCCGCGCGGGATCACGACATAGTCGCCGTCGCGATATTCCATGCGGCCATAGTCGCAGAACAGCTCCCCTGCCCCCTCATGCACGAACAGCAGCTGATCGCCGTCGCTGTTGCGCGCCAGTTCAGTCATCGGCTGGTCGAGCTTCCACATGCGCATCTGCAGGTGCGGATTGGCCATCACCAGCTCGGCGCCCCACGGGCTCGCCTTGGCAGTGACGAGCTTGTTCATGTCGAGCGCACGCGGCCGGATGGGGCCCTCGAAATCGGTCCAGTCGGTCGGCTTGTGCCGGTGGTGGAACTGAGCCGACGGGCCGAAGAAGCCTTCCTTGCTGATCTCGCGCTCGTAGGTGCCCGCGGGCAGCCCGACATGGGCCTGGCGCGAGGCCGTACCCTCGACCTGACGCAACGGAATCCAGTTCTTGGCCATCTTGTTCCTCCTTGGCTTCCCCTCCGCCGTATTCCGGCCGGGGTGAGGGAATGACTACGCCTTGAGCACGCCGCGGCGGATCTGGTCGAGCTCGATCGACTCGAACAGCGCGCGGAAATTGCCCTCGCCGAAGCCTTCGTTGCCGCGGCGCTGGATGATCTCGAAGAAGATCGGGCCGATCACCGTCTGGGTGAAGATCTGGAGCAGCAGTCCCCCTCCCTTCGTCGGTGCGCCGTCGATCAGGATGCGGTCGGCGGCCAGCCGCTTGAGGTCCTCGCCGTGGCCCGGCAGGCGCTGATCAATCTGCTCGTAGTAGGTGTCGGGCACGGTCTGGAACGGCACGCCCTTGCCGCGCAGCGTCTCCACCGAGTGATAGATGTCCGAGGTGCCAAGCGCGATGTGCTGGATGCCCTCGCCGTGATAGGCCGACAGGTATTCCTGAATCTGCGACTTGTCGTCGGTGCTCTCGTTGATCGGAATGCGGATCTTCCCGCACGGGCTGGTCATTGCCTTGGACTTCAGGCCGGTCAGCTTGCCCTCGATGTCGAAATAGCGGATCTCGCGAAAATTGAAGAGCCGCTCGTAGAAGTCGGCCCACTCGGCCATGCGGCCGCGATGCACGTTGTGAGTCAGATGATCGATATAGGTGAGGCCGACGCCCTTCGGATGGGGATCGATGCCCGGCAGGTACTCGAAGTCGACGTCGTAGATGCTGCCCCGGGAACCGTAGCGGTCGACCAGGTAGATCAGGGAATCGCCGATCCCCTTGATGGCCGGAATGTTGAGTTCCATCGGCCCGATCCTGCCCTCGACGCCCCAGGCGCCGAGCGACAGGGCCCGCTTGTAGGCGAAGGCCGCGTTCTTCACCCGGAAGGCGATGGCGCAGACCGACGGGCCATGCACGCGGGCAAATCCCTGGGCAAAGCTCTCGGGCTCGCCGTTGACGACGAAGTTGACGTCGCCCTGGCGGTAGAGAGAGACGTCCTTCGAGCGGTGCTTCGCCACCTTCTCGAAGCCCATTTCCTCGAACAGGCGGCCGAGCGCCGCGGGGTCGGGCGCGGTGTATTCGACGAATTCGAAACCGTCGGTGCCCATCGGGTTGGTCCGGTCGACTTCGAGTACGTTGGGATCGCTGATGCTGGTCATGTTTGACCTCCAGCCTGAATTAGTTTCAAATGTAACTATTATGACGAGCTGCTTGCAAGCCCCTTCGGCAACGCTCGAACTCGAGACATTCCTCCCCTATCGCCTCTCGGTCCTGGCCCAGCTGGTCAGCGACTCGCTGCACGACCTTTACGCCGGGCCGTTCGGGCTGACGGTGACGCAATGGCGGGTGATGGCCGCTCTTGGCCGCTTCGCCCCGCTCACCGCTTCGGATGTGGGTAAACGCATCGTCATGGACAAGGTCGCCGTCAGCCGGGCGGTAGCCGGCCTGAAGACGCGCGGCCTGATCGAAAGGGCAACCGACAAAGCCGACCGCCGGCGGGCCTCGCTCAGGCTCAGCGTCCGCGGTCGCATCATGCATGCGCGCATCGTGCCGATTGCGCTCGCCTACGAGGCTCGGCTTTGCGAGGCGCTCGGTCCCGACGAGCGCCAAGTCTTCAACACCCTGTCCGACCGTCTGTTTGCCCGCGCGGAGGCCCTCAGGCTATAAGGCCGCGACTTTAAAGGCGAGGAGGCAGGTTTGGCCGCGAAGACGGCCCGGCGCTCACCAGGCAAAAAGCCGGTGCTGGTGCTCAACGGGCCCAATCTCAACATGCTGGGCAAGCGGCAGCCGAAGATCTACGGCCGCGAGACCCTGGCGGATGTCGAGAAGGCGTGCCGCGCCGAGGCGGAGCGGCTGGGCCTCGCGGTCGAGTTCGCCCAGAGCAACCACGAGGGTGCGCTGGTCGACCGGATCCAGGCGGCGCGCGAAAACAACAGTGGCATCGTCATCAATGCCGGCGCCTATACCCACACCTCTGTGGCCCTGCTCGACGCGCTGAACGCCGCCGAACTGCCCGTGGTCGAGGTCCATATCTCCAACATCTACAAGCGCGAAAGCTTCCGCCATCACTCCTATATAAGTCCGGCGGCGGTGGGCGTGATCGCCGGCCTCGGCATTCACGGGTACCTCCTGGCGCTGCAGGCGCTGGCCCGGCTGCTCAAACGCTGAAATTCATCGGAGCGCATCTGCATGGCAAAGTTCGAGATGGACACCGAGTTCATTCGCAAGCTGGCGAAGCTCCTCGAGGAGACCAATCTCGGCGAGATCGAAATGGCCGACGGCGACCGCCGTATCAAGGTTGCCCGGCCAGCAGTGGCCGCGCCGGCGGCCGGCCCGGTCGCGGTGGCTCCCATGCCGGCGACGGTCAGCGTGCCGTCCGCCGCCGCACCCGCCGCCGCCGATCTGTCCAAACATCCCGGCGCCATCAAGTCGCCGATGGTCGGGACCGCTTATCTTTCGCCCGAGCCGGGCAAGCCGGTATTCGTTCATGTCGGGGACAAGGTGACTGTCGGTCAGACCCTGCTGATCATCGAGGCGATGAAGACCTTCAATCCGATCAAGGCTCCCAAGGCCGGCACGGTGGCGCAAATCATGATCGACAATGCGCAGCCGGTGGAGTTCGGCGAACCGCTGATGATCGTCGAGTAGCGCCGGCGCCGCGTGATGTTCGACAAGGTCCTGATCGCCAACCGGGGCGAGATCGCGCTCCGCATCCATCGCGCGTGTCGCGAGATGGGCATTCAGACCGTAGCCGTCCATTCGACGGCCGACAGCGATGCCATGCACGTGAGGCTGGCCGACGAAACCGTCTGCATCGGCCCGCCCCCGGCGCGCGACAGCTACCTCAACATCCCGGCGATTCTGTCGGCCGCCACCATCGCCGGCGTCGACGCCATCCATCCCGGCTACGGATTCCTGTCGGAGAATGCCCGCTTCGCCGAGGCGGTCGAGGCGCACGGCTTCACCTTCATCGGACCGACGCCGCAGCACATCGCCATGATGGGCGACAAGATCGTCGCCAAGCACACCGCACAGGAACTCGGCCTGCCGCTGGTCCCCGGCTCGCCGGGTCCGGTCGGCTCGAGCGACGAGGTGGCGGTGCTCGGCGCCAAGATCGGCTGGCCGGTCCTGATCAAGGCGGTGGCGGGCGGCGGCGGGCGCGGCATGAAGGTGGTCGAGAACGCTGCCGGCGCGGCCGAGGCCTTCGCCCTGGCACGCGCCGAGGCCAAGGCCGCCTTCAACAACGATTCGGTCTACGTCGAGAAGTACCTGGGCAGGCCGCGCCACATCGAGATCCAGGTGCTGGGCGACGGCCACGGCGAAGGCGTGCACCTCGGCGAGCGCGACTGTTCGCTGCAGCGACGCCACCAGAAGGTGCTCGAAGAGGCGCCATCTCCGGCACTCAATGGCGAACAGCGCCGCATGATCGGCGAACTGGCGGCGGCTGCCGTGCGCAAGCTCAAATATCGCGGCGCCGGCACCATGGAATTCCTCTTCCAGGACGGTGAGTTCTACTTCATCGAAATGAACACCCGCCTGCAGGTCGAGCATCCCATCACCGAGGCAGTGACCGGAATCGACCTGGTGCGCGAGCAGATCCGCATTGCCGCGGGCGGTCCACTCGGGCTCAGCCAGAAGGACATCACCATCCAGGGCCACGCCATCGAGTGCCGCATCAATGCCGAGCACCCCGAGACCTTCGTGCCCTGCCCCGGAAGGATCACCGACTACCATCCACCGGGCGGCCTGGGCGTTCGCGTCGATTCCGGGCTGTACACCGGCTACGTCATGCCGCCGTTCTACGATTCGATGGTCGCCAAGCTGATCGTGAGCGGCGCGACGCGCAACGAGTGCCTGATGCGCCTGCGCCGATCGCTCGAGGAATTCGTGATCGGCGGCATCGACACCACGATCGCCCTGCACCAGCGCATCATCGAGGAACCGGCCTTCATCGACGGCGAGTACGACATCCACTGGCTGGAGAAGCTGGTCGGCCTGAAGAAGTAGCCGTCATGCTGGAGATCACACCGGACCTCCTTCTGCAGGCCTATCGCATCGGCGTCTTCCCGATGGGCGAGCGCCGGGACGATCCCCGCCTCTACTGGCTCGATCCGCGCCTGCGCGCAGTGCTGCCGCTCGACGGCTTCCATCTGCCCAAGCGTCTTGCCAGGACCGTGCGCCGCGGGCCGTTCGAGGTCACTGCCGACACTGCATTCCGGGAGACCATGCGCGCCTGCGCCGAGCCGCGTCCCGGTCACCCCGAAAGCTGGATCAACGAGCCGATCCTGGCGCTCTACGACGAGCTGTTCGCACGGGGCCACGCGCACAGCGTCGAATGCCGGCGCGACGGCGAACTGGTCGGCGGCCTCTATGGCGTATCGGTGGGAGCTGCCTTCTTCGGTGAGAGCATGTTCAGCCGAGAGCGCGACGCCTCCAAGGTGGCGCTGGTCCACCTTGTCGCCCGACTGATCACCGGCGGCTTCCGCCTGCTCGACTGTCAGTTCATGACCGAGCATCTGCGCACATTCGGCGCCATCGAGATCCCGCGGGACGACTTCCGGGCGTTGCTGACCGATGCAGTCGAGCACACCGCCGCGTTTCACCGCGACTTGGGTGGCTCCGATCCCTGCGCCATCGTGCAGGCGAGCACGCGCACGTCGTAGACGCCGTGATCGAGCGCCGACAGAGACGGCGTTGAGGCAAACATCCAGCCGGCGAACAGCCTTTCCTCTGGCTGGCCGGGTTTGCGGTCGACGATTGTCAGATAGGCCACCGACTCCGGCGGCGCATCGGGTGTGTTGACCAGGCAATCGCCGACCGTGACTTCGAGAGTGCCGAAGCGCGTGGTCGCTCCGACCGGCGCATAGAAGCGCTGGGTGCGCGCCGTCACCTTGTCCAGGCCCTGCAACTCGGCGGCCGGCTGGCCAGGACCAGCCGGAATGGCGCGCAAGGTCGCATTGCTGTCGGGCCGCGGCGGCGCAGGAGCCTGCTGAGCGGCTGCCGCGGCGACGCCGGCCACGAGCGCAAGAAGCGGCAACCCTGTCATCCTGAGCGAAGCGAACAATCTCACGGAGGCACCAGAATCGTTGATCGCTCTGCCAGGTCCCGCACGACGCCCAGGACGACAGATACCGGCCTCAGCCCTTCTTGCCGTGAGGGATCGACAAGCCTTCGATCAACTCGTGCAGCGCGTCCTTGATCTGCCGGGCATCGCATCCCATCAGGACTCCGTCCTCCAGCGCGTCGGCGCAGAGGGTTTCGATTTCCTGGATGTTCTGGTTCAGGACTTTGATCTTTTCGAGGCAAGACACCGGCTTGCCATCGGACTGGCGCCACACCGGCGGCGTCTTGGAAACCCGTGCGTTCATCACTTCTGCCCCGTTGAGCCGCTGAACATGAACTTGGCCAGCAACTCGGTGAAGGAAATTGCGTCCTGCGTCTGCGTGATCTCGCCGCCCGGCTTGAGCATCGCCTTGTCGCCGCCCGGATCGAGTACGACGACCATGCCGCCCAGCAATGACTCGGCCACTACCTTGGCATTGGTATCGAGCGGCACCGGCACGTTAGACGACACCGACATGTGCACGACGGCCTGGAAAGTCTTTCGGTCGAGGTCGATGGCGGTGACCGTGCCGACCTTGACGCCACTCATCGTCACGTCCGCGCCGCGCTTCAGCCCGTCGATGCGGCCAAACCGGGCGGTGATCTCGTAGCCTTCCGGACCGTTGTGGTCGGACTTGGCGAAAGCGTAGAAAACGAACACGCCGGCCACCACTAGGACCAAAGCGCCCACGATCGTCTCAACGACATTGCGGCCCACCCGTTCCTCCTCGGCTCAGCTCGGCCGCCACGCCTCGTACGGCGGCTTGGGCTTGTCCGCCGCATTGTTGACCAGGGTCGAGCCGGGCGGACGGTAAGCGAGGTCGGTGCCGCTGAGATTGCGCAGATGCTCCTTCTGCCACGCCTTGCGCGGGAGACCGCCGGCGGGCGGCAGGGTGTTCGTCGTGTAGTGCAGCCAGCCGTGCCAGTCGGGCGGCACGCGCGATGCCTCAACCTCACCCTGATAGATCACCCAGCGCCTGCGGCGCCGGCCGGCGCCCATGCGCTTGTCCTGATAATAGCGATTGCCCTGATCGTCGGTGCCGACGAGTTCGCCGCGTAGTTTGGTGAACAGCCAAGTGCCGAACGTCATCAACTCACTCTTTCAATAAGCATCGCCGCTTGTACGCGGGCGACCTGTGGCGCGCAACGCAACGCAATTGCGCAGCCGAATTGTGTCGTTCGTCGTCATGCGATCGAGGCGATTCGGCGACCTGTTGCGCGCTTGCATCATCTAGTACCATCAACACGCTGCTCTACAAAATGTAGTTGCGCATACAAGATTTTGTAATTTACTATCATCATGTGCCCATATCTGCGTGCTCGCTACGACCGAGCACACCCCGCGACGGAATGAAATGACGGGAATTGGGCACGGGGGATCGTCGATGCGTTTGGACCGTCGGTATACGCGAGCAGGACATGCGCCATTCGAAGGGATGGCGTTTCGTGCTGGCGATTCCGAGATCCGCAATCCCGACGGCACGATCGTATTTCGTCAGAGCGACATCGAAGTGCCGGCGGAATGGTCGCCGGTCGCCGCCGATGTGCTCGCCCAAAAGTACTTCCGTCGCGCCGGCGTGGCGAGGCATCTGGTCAAGCTCCCCGAGAGCGACGTGCCGGAATGGCTGTGGCGTTCGGCTCCCGACGGGAAGGCGCTGGCGACATTGCCCGTCGACCAGCGCTTTGGCGGCGAAACCAGCGCCCGCCAGGTGTTCCATCGCATGGCCGGCACCTGGACCTACTGGGGCTGGAAGGGCGGTTACTTCGACAGCGAACAGGACGCCCGCACCTTCTACGACGAGCTCTGCTTCATGTTGGCAGCGCAGATCTGCGCGCCCAACTCGCCGCAATGGTTCAACACCGGGCTGCATTGGGCGTACGGCATCGACCGCCCAGGTCAAGGCCACTGGTACGTCGATCATCGCGACGGCAGCGCCCATCCCTCCGCCTCCTCCTATGAGCGCCCGCAACCGCATGCCTGCTTCATCCAGAGCGTTTCCGACGATCTGGTGAACGAGGGCGGTATCATGGACCTCTGGGTCCGCGAAGCGCGCCTCTTCAAGTATGGCTCCGGTACCGGCTCCAACTTCTCCCGGCTGCGCGGCGCGGGCGAGAAGCTGTCGGGCGGCGGCCAGTCGTCGGGGCTCATGTCCTTCCTCAAGGTGGGCGATCGCGCCGCCGGCGCCATCAAGTCGGGCGGCACGACGCGGCGCGCCGCCAAGATGGTGACCGTCGATATCGACCACCCCGACATCGAGGAGTTCATCTCCTGGAAGATGCTCGAGGAGCAGAAGGTCGCCGCGCTGGTGGCGGGATCGCGGCTGGCCAGCCGGCATCTCAATGCGGTCATGCAGGCCTGCCTCGACGACCAAGGCGACGGTGCGTTCGATCCGAAGAGGAACGTCCGGCTGCGACGCGCCATCGTCGACGCCCGCCAGGCCGAGTTGCCGGAAAACTACATCCAGCGCGCCATTCAATTCGCCCGTCAGGGTTATCGCCACCTCGAGTTTCCGGCCTTCGACACCGACTGGCAATCGGAGGCCTACGCAACGGTCGCGGGCCAGAACGCCAACAACTCGGTGCGTGTCACCGACGAATTCCTTCGGGCGGTCGAAAGCGATCGCGACTGGGCGCTGACCGAGCGCACGACCGGCAAGGTGGCGAAGACCGTCGGCGCCGCCGCCCTCTGGGAGCGTATCGCCGAGTCGGCCTGGCACTCGGCCGATCCCGGCGTGCAGTTCGACACCACCATCAACGACTGGCACACCTGCCCGGCGTCGGGACGGATCAATGCATCCAACCCGTGCTCGGAATACATGTTCCTCGACGATACGGCGTGTAATCTGGCGTCTCTGAACCTGATGCGGTTCCGCCAGCCTAATGGCGCGGTCGACGTCGCAGGCCTCGAACACGCCACCCGGCTGTGGACCATGGTGCTCGAGATCTCCGTGATGATGGCGCAATACCCGTCGCGCCGGATCGCCGAACTCTCCTATCAGTACCGTACCCTCGGCCTCGGCTATGCCAATCTGGGTGCGCTGGTGATGGCTTGCGGGCTGGGTTACGATTCTGCCCAGGGTCGCGCCATTGCCGCTGCCATCGCCGCGGTGATGACCGGTACGGCCTATGCCACCTCGGCCGAGATGGCCGATCTGCTGGGCCCTTTCCCCGGGTTTGCCGCCAATCGCGAATCCATGTTGCGCACGATCCGCAACCATCGACGCGCGGCCCACGGCGCGCGCAAGGGCTACGAGGATCTCTCCATCGCTCCGGTCGCGCTTGACGCCGCCAATTGCCCCGACGCCCCCCTCGTCGCGGCCGCACGGCAGGCCTGGGATCGGGCGTTGGCGCTCGGCGAGCAGCACGGCTTCCGCAACGCCCAGGTCTCGGTGATCGCCCCCACCGGCACGATCGGTCTGGTGATGGACTGCGACACGACCGGCATCGAGCCTGACTTCTCCCTCGTCAAGTTCAAGAAACTGGCCGGCGGCGGCTACTTCAAGATCATCAACCAGACCGTCCCGCTCGCGCTCGAGACGCTGGGCTACGATGA
>CAZHQA010000004.1:33648-51895 GCA_964533955.1 uncultured Reyranella sp.
TTCTCCCGCAGCGACATCGAAGCAGCGAACGCGTTCGTCTGTGGAACGATGTCGGTCGAGGGCGCACCGGACCTCAAGAGCGAACACCTCGCGGTGTTCGATTGTGCGAATCCCTGTGGACGAGTCGGCACGCGCTGCTTGTCACCGGAAAGTCATATACGCATGATGGCTGCAGCTCAGCCTTTCATAACGGGCGCGATCTCCAAGACCATCAACATGCCCAACTCCGCCACGGTCGAGGATTGCCGACAAGCCTACGAAATGTCGTGGAAGCTTGGATTGAAGGCCAATGCTCTCTACCGCGACGGCTCCAAGCTTTCCCAGCCCCTGTCGGCTTTGGCGATCGGCGATGCGAACGGCAGCGATGAAAGAGCGGCGAATGACGATCTCGCCGACCTGCCACCGGCGGCACGCGCGCCGATCATCGCCGAGCGCATCGTGGAGCGGATCGTCGAGCGCGAAGTGCGCCGCGGCCGCGAGCGCCTGCCGCAGCGGCGCAAGGGCTATACCCAGAAAGCGATCGTCGGCGGCCACAAGGTCTATCTGCGCACCGGCGAATACGAGGATGGCCGGGTCGGCGAAATCTTCGTCGACATGCACAAGGAAGGCGCGGCGTTCCGCAGCCTGATGAACAACTTCGCGATCGCGATCTCGATCGGCCTGCAATACGGCGTGCCGCTGGAGGAATTCGTCGACGCCTATACCTTCACCCGCTTCGAGCCGTCAGGACTGGTCGAGGGCAACGACGCGATCAAGATGTCGACGTCGGTACTCGATTACATCTTCCGCGAACTGGCGATCTCCTATCTCGCACGCAACGATCTCGCGCATGTCGAGCAGTCCGATCTCAGGCCTGATGGCGTCGGCCGGGGCACAGTCGAGGACGGCCTGCCCTCAGCCGGCAACGATGCCGCCCAGGCCGCGGCCGACGCGGTCAGCCGCATCGCCAGCGTCGGCTATATGCGAAGCAACCTTTACGTCTTGAACGGCCGGACGGCCGGCAATGTCGCGATCGCCGAAGAAGCGGTCGCCGCCGGCTCCGAGCCTCCCAGAATGACGAACGGCCCAGCCGTCGCTTCGGCGCACATCGCCCAGGCGGCCGTCGTCGGCGTCGCGCACGGAGCGGCATTCACCGCGAAGCTGAAAGGCTTCGAGGGAGATGCCTGTCCGGAATGCGGCAACTTCACCATGGTCCGCAACGGGACGTGCCTCAAATGCACGACCTGCGGCGGCACCACTGGTTGCAGTTGAGCATGCGTGGCGTTGAGTACCCGCGTACCCCGGGGCCTCCGCGGTTGGGGACCTCAAAGCTAACCATAGGAGACAGTTATGGCTGCTAAGAAAAAGGCTGCTAAGAAGAAGGCTGCTAAGAAGAAGAAGCAGTAAACAGGTAAGGGCGTAGGCCAAAGCTCCATGCTTTGGCCCCTCTAACCAAACGCCTTTCGGCTTCCGTGTGGGCGCCCCGGTGATTCGTCATTAGGGCCCCACCGGAAGCCACCTTCAAAATTTGTGCATTCAAGCCAATGCAACGCCTTCGCTCTGCGGAGGCGGAAAGGCGAAACCTCTCAGTGGTCCGGCGACTTTGGTCTGCCGGACTTTTTTTGTCTCCACGGTCTAGGCGGTTCGCGCGCCGGGCCGTAGGGCCGCGCGCTTGTGCCCTTATCCTGGCACGATTTGCGCTATGCTCCGGTCATGCCTGACGACTCACCGACCATCGGCCTGCGCGTCGTCGATACGCTAGCCGGCGTCGACGCCGCGCAGTGGGATGCCTGCGCGCTGGCGCCGGGCTCGGCCGGCAACCCGTTCCTCAGCTACGCCTTCCTGAAGGCCCTGGAAGACTCCAAGTCGATCGGCCGACGCACCGGCTGGCAGCCGCAATACCTGCTGGCCGAGGCCGACGACGACACCCTGCTCGGCGCGGTGCCGCTCTACGTCAAGGGACACAGTCAGGGCGAGTACATATTCGACCACGGCTGGGCGCAGGCCTTCGAGCGCGCCGGCGGCCGTTACTATCCCAAGCTTCAGGCGGCGATCCCCTTCACGCCGGTGCCCGGCCCCCGCCTGTTTGCGCGGCCGGGCCCGACCGCCGAGGCTGTGCGCGAGGCCATGATCGACATGCTGGCGAAGATCGCCGACGACAATGGCATCAGCTCGGTCCACGCCACCTTCTGCAGCGAGGAGGACTGGAAGCGCTTCGGCGCGCGGGGCTGGTTGCTCCGTCTCGGCCGGCAATATCATTGGACCAACCCGGGCTATCGCAGCTTCGACGATTTCCTGGCCGCACTTTCGTCGCGCAAGCGCAAGGCGATTCGCAAGGAGCGCGAGGCGGTGCGGCGCGAGGGCCTGGTCATCCACCAGTTGAGCGGACCCGACCTGAAGCCCCGGCACTGGGATACCTTCTTCGCCTTCTACATGGACACCGGCGGCCGCAAATGGGGCTCGCCCTACCTCACGCGTCCCTTCTTCGACATCCTGGGCAGCACCATGGCCGACAAGGTCGTCCTGGTGCTGGCCGAAGCCGATGGCCGTCCGGTCGGCGGTGCGCTCAACCTCAAGGGCGATGACACCCTCTATGGCCGCTACTGGGGCTGCCTGGAGAGCCATGCCTTCCTGCACTTCGAGGCCTGCTACTATCAGGCGATCGACTATGCGATCAGCCATGGCCTCGCCCGTGTCGAGGCCGGCGCCCAGGGCGACCACAAGATCCAGCGCGGCTATTTGCCGGTGAAGACCTATTCGGCACACTGGATCGGCGACCGCGGCTTTCGCCGCGCTGTCGACGATTTCCTGAGCCGCGAACGCCCTGCGGTGGAAGAGGAGATCGAGGGCCTGATGCAATACTCGCCGTTCCGCAAGGAAAACGAGCAGTAGGTGCGGCTGGTCACTTCTTCACGGACAACAGGCCGACGAAGAAGATGACGAAAAACACCGCATACTGGGTGACGTCGAGCCCGTACAAGGCGAGCCCCTTCCAGCCGCTACGGGCGATGATCAGACCGGCCACCCAGAAGACCGCGGTGGCAAGCACCGCGGCCCGGAACGCCACCCAGAGCGGGCGGAGTGCCTTCACTCAGCCAGCACGGGTTCTTGGCTGGCCGGCGGCAGCGCGCCCCGCTCGGGCGGCAGGAAGGTGAAGACCAGCTTGGCTTCCGCGCCTTCACCCTCGGTGTCGACGCGCACCGTGCCGCCGCCCTGGCTGAGCTTGCCGAACAGCACTTCCTCGGCCAGCGGCTTCTTCAGGTACTCCTGGATGACGCGGGCGAGCGGTCGGGCGCCGAACAGGCGGTCGTAGCCTTTCTCCGCCAGCCAACGGCGGGCGCTGTCGGAGAGCTCGATGAAGACCTTGCGGTCGGCGAGCTGGACCTCGAGCTCGGCCACGAACTTGTCGACCACCCGGCCCATGCTCTCGGGACCGAGACTGGCGAACTTGATGATCGCGTCGAGCCGGTTGCGGAATTCCGGCGCGAACAGCCGGTTGATCGCGTCGTCGTCCTCGTCGTGCCGCGCCTCGCGGCCAAAGCCCAGCGCAGGCTTGGCAATGTCGGCCGCACCGGCGTTGGTCGTCATGCACAGGATCACGTTGCGGAAGTCGACGGTCCGGCCGTTGTGGTCGGTGAGCTTGCCGTAGTCCATGACCTGCAGGAGCACGTTGAAGACGTCGGGATGCGCCTTCTCGATTTCGTCGAACAGGATCACGCAGTGCGGATGCTGGTTGACCTGGTCGGTCAGCAGGCCGCCCTGGTCGAAGCCGACATAACCCGGGGGCGCGCCGATCAGGCGCGAGACGCTGTGGCGCTCCATGTATTCGGACATGTCGAAGCGGATCAACTCGAGGCCCAGGAGCTTCGCCAGCTGACGTGTCACCTCGGTCTTGCCGACGCCGGTCGGGCCGGCCAGCAGGTAGGAGCCGATAGGCTTCTCCGGCGCACGCAGGCCAGCGCGGGCCAGCTTGATCGCGGCCGACAGCTGGTCGATCGCCCGGTCCTGGCCGAACACCACGGTCTTCAGGTCGCGGTCGATGTTGCGCAGCATCTCGGTGTCGTCCTTCGACACGCTCTTGGGCGGGATGCGCGCGATCTTGGCGACGATCTCCTCGATGTCGGGCACGTCGATGGTCGACTTGCGCGATTCCTGGGGACGCAGCATCTGCGCCGCACCGACCTCGTCGATCACGTCGATGGACTTGTCGGGCAGCTTGCGGTCGTGGATGTAGCGCGCTGCCAGCTCGACCGACGCCTTGATCGCGTCGTCGGTGTAGGTGACGTGATGGTGCTTTTCGTAGACCGGCTTGAGGCCCTTCATGATCTCGACCGCATCGGCGATCGAGGGTTCGGGCACGTCGATCTTCTGGAAGCGGCGGACCAGTGCACGGTCCTTCTCGAAGTAGTTGCGGTACTCTTTGTAGGTGGTCGAGCCGATGCAACGAAGCTCGCCCGACTGCAAGGAGGGCTTGAGCAGGTTGGACGCGTCCATCGAACCGCCGGACGTGGCGCCGGCGCCGATGATGGTGTGGATCTCGTCGATGAACAGCACCGAGTTCGGCTTCTTCTTGAGTTCGGACAGAACCGCCTTCAGGCGCTCCTCGAAGTCGCCGCGATATCGCGTACCGGCGAGAAGCGCGCCCATGTCGAGCGCATATATCACCGCCTCCTTCAGCACTTCCGGAACCTCGCCCTCGACGATCTTGCGGGCCAGGCCCTCGGCGATGGCGGTCTTGCCCACGCCCGGCTCGCCGACGTAGAGCGGATTGTTCTTGGTGCGCCGGCACAGCACCTGGATGGTACGCTCGACTTCGTGTTCCCGGCCGATCAGCGGATCGACCCGACCCTCGCGGGCCTTCTGGTTGAGGTCCACGCAATAAGCGGCCAACGCCTCGGTGCCCTGCTTGGCATTGCCCTCGGCGTTTTCCTCCTCGGAGCCCGAGATGCGGCGGGCGCGGGTGCGACCCGGCACCTTGGCCTTGCCGTGACTGATGTAGTCGACGGCATCGAGCCGCGACATGCCCTGATTCTCGAGGAACGACACGGCATGGCTGTCTCGCTCCGAGAAAAGCGCGACCAGCACGTTGGCGCCGGTCACTTCCTTGCGGCCAGACGACTGCACGTGCACCGCAGCGCGCTGGACGACACGCTGGAAACCGGCCGTCGGCAAGGGCTCGCTCGGGGTCTGGGTGACGATGCCCTTGAGACGATTGTCGATGAAGGCTTCGAGGTCGTGTCGCAGGCGGTCGATATCGACGCCGCACGCCTTGAGTACCGGCGTTGCGTCCTCATCCTCCGTCATCGCCAGGAGCAGGTGCTCCAGGGTCGCATACTCGTGCCGGCGTTCGCCGGCGAGCGCGAAAGCCCGATGCAGGGATTTCTCGAGGTTCTTGGACAACATGGACATCGAACCACCTCGACTGATTACGAACTGGGGACTCTACTCTTTCTCCAACGTGCACTGCAGCGGGTGCTGGTTCTTGCGCGCGTAGTCGACGGTCTGTGTGACCTTGGTCTCGGCCACCTCGTAAGTATAGACGCCACAAATCCCCACGCCCTTCTGATGGACGTGCAGCATGATCTTGGTGGCCTCTTCACGGTTCTTCTGGAAAATGTGCTGCAGGACGTCGACCACGAACTCCATGGGCGTGTAGTCGTCGTTCAGCATCAGCACTTTGTACATGGACGGCTTCTTGGTGCGGACCCGCGTCAGCGTCAGCGCGCCGGTCCGACCCTCGTCGTCGCCATTGCCGTCATCGCGACGCGCCGGTGGCTGCGGCGGCCCACCGGGCGGCTCCTTGGGCCCACCCAGCCGGCTGCCACGAGGGCCCCGGTTGCCTACGGAAACGGCGGAAAGCATGTCGCCAATCGATCCCCTATCGAAGACACCTACGAATTATATAGGCAGCGCAAGCGTTTCCGCTACCTCGGCCGAAGTCCATCAGTCCCCACCATCAGGATCCAGCGGTACTGCTGAGCGCCGACGCGCGCGCCCGGCACATTCCAGTCCCGCCGCAGTTCCGAAGGCTCGAGCTTTCGCGGCCGATTGATGGCTATTGGAACGTTGTCCAGGGCAAACAGTTTCTCGGCAAATTTCACCTTCGCGAAGGCGTCGGTGGGATAGTGGTACGCTTGGAAGCCCCAGACGCCGTTGCGACATGACGCAACCGTCCACCAGAAGTCGTTGTCAGGCAGGCGCATACCGTCGCGCGGCGGGCCAAACGCGGCACTTGCCTGAAGCAACCCTACGATTTCGCTGGTTTCTCCGGCGGAAAGGATGCGCTGGCCTTTACGCATCCGCCATGGCGCGGTGATGTTGCTGCCGTCACCGCCCAGCGAAAGGTAAGTCAACTCGCCGCCCCGGCCCTGATCGTTCAGCACGCCGATATCCAGCCCGGCCGTGCCGTCAGGCTGCAGGAAGATCTCGTACGTACGGACCTGTTCTTCCCACACGCCATTATAGATGAGTCGCACGCGGTTGCGGCCGCCGGGTTCGCAGGCCGACCGAATGTCGTCGGCGGCGACGTAGGCAAACCAATTGAAACTGCGGACGACCGGTTGCTCGACCTTGCGGTCCGGGCGCTGCGCCGACACTGCCGACGCAGCCAGGAGCGCCACGCCGAACGCTGCAACGAAGCTCACTTTCATCATCCTCTCCCGCCTTTCGATGCAGTTTCCGAACCAAGTGCGGCACCAGCACGGCGGTGGACAAGTCGATGCCGCCGGCGAGGAGCACCGATAAGTTGCATGGCTCTGCAAACTTTAGTAAGGTTACAGCAACTGCCCGTAACCTGTTGGCTGGGCACAAAAATATAGACTTTCGTGCATGGCGTTGTTGAGATGACCCTCTCCCTCAGGCGCTTCACGGCACCCTTTTACTGGTTTGCCGTCACCTTCGTCGTCTTGATCTGCCTGGCTCCCGCGGCCGTTGATGCCCAGAGTACATCGACCAAGGCACGCGCGGCACCGCCTGCCAAGACACGGCCGGCGGTGAAATCCACGCGCCCGGCGACGCCTTGGGTGGCCAATCCGTCGGTGAACTCCAAGGATTCATACCTGATCGTCGATGCCACGAGCGGGCGCGAACTCCTGTCTGACCAGCCCGACGAACTGCGTCATCCGGCCTCGCTCACCAAGCTGATGACTCTCTACCTGACCTTCTCGGCCCTCGACTCCGGACGGCTGTCACTCGGCGACGGCTTGCCGGTGTCGATCAACGCCCTCAACGCACCGCCCACCAAGATGGGATTGGCGCCCGGCGGCAGCGTGGTGGTGCGCGATGCCGTGATGGGTCTCGTCACCCGCTCCGCCAACGACGCCGCCGTCGTGCTGGCCGAGGCATTGGCCGGCGACGAGGAGAGCTTCGCGCAACAGATGACGGCCAAGGCCCGCCAACTGGGCATGACCTCGACGGTATTTCGCAATGCTTCAGGCCTGCCCAACGGCGAGCAGGTAACCTCGGCGCGCGACATGGCCAAGCTCGCCGGTGCCCTGCTGCGCGATTTCCCGCACTACTATCCCGTGTTTTCCGTCCAGAGCTATCCTTACCGCGGCCGCTCGCTGGAAAATCACAACCGCATGCTGGCTACCTACGCCGGCGCCGACGGACTCAAGACCGGCTACACCAATGCCTCGGGCTTCAACCTTGTGATGTCGGCCATGCGCGACAATCGCCGATTGATCGGCGTGGTTATGGGCGGCAACTCAGCCTTCCAGCGCGACCGGCTGATGGCCGACCTGATGGATCGCGGCTTCGCCGCCGCGCAGTCGCTGGCGCTCGCTGCCTGGTCGTCGCCGCGCACGCCGCCTTCCGCACGCTATGCCTTTTCGGGATTCCTCCCCGGCGGTGCCGCGCCCGACGTTGCGCGGGTGAGCCAGGTCGCGCGCGTCGAACCCGTCACCGTGGCGACGGTCGCGCCACCACCACCGCCACAAGTCACGCGAGTCGCCAGCACGGCCACTGTCGTTCCGCCCGCCGCGCCAGCTGCGCCGGCTCTCGGCAGCTGGGCCATCCAGGTCGGATCATTCGGAGATTCCAATGCTGCTCTGGCGGCGCTCGAGCGCGCGACGGCCCTCCTGCCCGAAGCCGTGCGCGCTCACGGCGCGGCGACGATCGACGAAGTCCAGATGGCGCAGAAGACTCTGCATCGCGTGCGGCTGACCAACCTGTCGCAGGAAGAGGCGGTCGGCGGCTGCAAGCGCCTCGAGCAGCGCAAGATCTTCTGCTCGGCGGTTCAGGTCACTGCCTTGAATACCCCCGCCGCCCGTTGAGGGCGCGCGTCAGCCGTGCCACGAAGACCCGTTTGTCACGACGCTGCCACAGCTCGAGGCTCCATGGTTTGTCGGTCGGCTTGAGCCTGCTGACGATCGGCTCGAACACCGATACCGCGGTCATGAAGCCGCCGATCCTCACCTTGAGCGGCGCGATCCGATAGCCCGGCCCTTCATAAGCCGCAAGCCGCGCTACGTCGCGGCTGCTCAGGCCGGCCACCATCGCGCCGGCCACCGTGCCCTTGCGATCGGGGACCGAAATCGGATAGCTGCCGCCCTGCACGCGCCAACGCGAATAACCAGGCAGAACGGCCGGCAGGAAGGCGCCCGGCGGCAGGCGCCGGCCGAGCACGAGAGCCGCGACGTCGCGATCCAGCAAGGTTCCGTAGAAGAAAAAACGCATCGCAGCCCTATGGCACCCGAAAGCCGCGCTAGTGGCCGGCCGACGCCTCCTCCGGCAGGCTCACTCCGCTCGCGGCAAGTGCTGCCTTGAGATCACCCAGAAGACGCTCGAGTCCCGCCTCGTTGGCGCTCTCGCAGCGCGCCACCAGCACCGGCTGGGTGTTGGAGGCACGCAACAGCCACCATCCGTCGGGCGTGCTGACGCGCACGCCGTCGATGTCGATCAGCTTGGCGCCGGCCTTCTTCAGTCGCGCCTTGACCTCATCGACGATCTTGAACTTGCGATCGTCGGGGCAATCGAAGCGCAGTTCCGGCGTGTTGACGAGACGGGGCAGCTTGTCGCGCATCTCGGCCAGGCTCTCTTTCGAGTTGGCGACGATGTTGAGCAGCCTCAACCCGCAGTACAGCGCGTCGTCGAAGCCGTAGAAGGTATCGGCGAAGAAGATATGCCCGCTCATTTCGCCGGCCAGCGGCGCCTTGAGTTCGGCGAGCTTGGTCTTGATCAGGGAATGGCCGGTCTTCCACATCAACGGCGTGCCGCCGGCACGATGTATCTCGTCGAACAGCGCCTGGCTCGCCTTCACGTCGGCGATGATCGTGGCGCCCGGCCGGTCCTTCAGGACGTCGCGCGCCCACAGGATCAGCAGCTGATCGCCCCACAGGACGCGGCCCTTGCCGTCGACCGCGCCGATACGGTCGCCATCGCCGTCGAAGGCGATGCCAAGGTCGCAGCCCCGGCGCTTCACCTCGTGCATCAGCTGCTCGAGGTTCTTGGGTACCGTCGGATCGGGATGATGCGCGGGGAACGTCCCGTCGACCTTCTCGTTCAGGATGATGTGCTCGCCCGACAGCTTCTCGACCACCGCCCGGATCGATACGCCGACGGCGCCGTTGCCGGTGTCCCAGGCGACCTTGAGATCGCGCCCGGGCTTCACGTCCTTGACCAGGCGCGCGGCGTAGTCGGTGAGGATCTCCTTCTTGTCGACCTTGCCTCGGCCACCCTCGAAGTCGCCTTTGGCCGAGATCTCGCCGAGCTTCTGAATGTCGGCGCCGAAGAACGACTTCTTGCCCATCATCATCTTGAAGCCGTTGAAGTCGGGCGGATTGTGCGAGCCGGTGATCTGGATGCCGCCGTCGGTTTCCAGGTGCCAGACGGCGAAATACAGCATCGGCGTGGCGGCGACGCCGATTTCGGTGACGTCGACGCCGACCGACGTCAGCCCTTCGGTGCAGGCCTTGGCGAGTTCCGGCGAGCTCAGCCTGCCGTCATAGCCCAGCGCCACGTGCTTTCCGCCATTGCGGCGGACCATCGTGCCGAAGGCGCGACCGATGGCGCGCGCATCGGCCGTGTGCAGCGTATCGCCGACGACACCGCGAATGTCGTACTCGCGCAGGATCGTAGGATCGAACTTGTGCGCCGTCTGGCTCATCGAAAGCTCCGATATGCTCTGTTCAACCGCGTTGCCTGGGCCGGCCGACGCTTTCGTATTGGAATCCCAGTCCGCGGATCTCGTCGGGATCGAAGATGTTGCGCAGGTCGACGATGCGGGGCTGGCGCATCGCCTCCTTGATGCGCCGCGGATCGAGGCCGCGGAACTCGTGCCACTCTGTGATCACGACCAGCACGTCGGCCCCGCTCGCCGCCTCGTAGGCCGTCCGCGCCAGGCCGATGCCGGGCAGCAGCTTGGCCGCCTCGCTCATGCCCTCCGGATCGTAGGCCACGATCCGTGCCCCGCCGGCCTGCAGCGCCGGCACGATGTCGAGCGAGGGCGCATCGCGCATGTCGTCGGTATTGGGCTTGAAGGTCAGCCCCAGCACCCCGATCGTCAGCCCCGACACCGAGCCGCCGCAGAACTCGATCACCTTGTGCGCCATCCGCTTCTTGCGCGCCGTGTTGACCTCGATCACCTGCTCCACGATCGTCTGCGGCGCATCGGCCTCGCGCGCCGTATAGGCCAGCGCCAGCGTGTCCTTGGGGAAGCACGAGCCGCCGAAGCCCGGCCCGGGATGCAGGAACTTGCGCCCGATCCGGCCGTCCAGCCCGATGCCGCGCGCCACGTCGTGCACGTCCGCCCCGACCTTCTCGCACAGGTCGGCGATCTCGTTGATGAAGGTGATCTTGGTCGCCAGGAAGGCGTTGCCGGCGTATTTCGTCACCTCCGCGCTCTCGATGTTGGTGAACACCATCGGCGTCTGGATCAGATTGAGCGGCCGGTAGATCGCCGACATCACGTCGCGCGCCCGCTGGCTCTCCACCCCGATCACCACCCGGTCGGGCTTCATGAAGTCCTCGATCGCCGCGCCCTCGCGCAGGAACTCCGGGTTGGAGGCGACGTCGAACTCGGCCGACGGCCGCGCCTGGCGGATGATGCGCGCCACCTCGCGGCCGGTGCCGACCGGCACCGTCGACTTGGTCACCACCACCGTGTAGCGGCCGAGCGCCTCGGCGATCTCGCCCGCCGCGGCATGCACGTAGCTCAGGTCGGCATGCCCGTCGCCCCGACGCGTCGGCGTGCCGACCGCGATGAACACCGCGTCGGCATCGTGCACCGCATCGGCCAGGCTGGTGCTGAACGAAAGCCGGCCCGCCGCCACGTTGGCCCCGACCAGCGGGCCAAGACCCGGCTCGTAGATCGGCATCTCGCCCTTGCGCAGCCGGCCGATCTTGGCGCCGTCCTTGTCGACGCACACCACGTCATGGCCAAAATGTGCGAAACACGCCCCAGAAACCAGACCGACATAGCCCGACCCAACCATCGCGATCCGCATTGATCAGCCTTTCAGCATGCGCTGCAGCAGCGCCCGCGTTTCTGCTGCCGTTTCAGCGCGGTTCAGGGCCACGCCCACATTGGCCTCGAGGAAGCCGATCCGGCTGCCGCAATCGTAACGCTGGCCCGTGTAGGTCAGGGCATGGAACGGGTGATGGCCGATCATCTTGGCCATGGCATCGGTCAGCTGGATCTCGCCGCCGGCACCGGCTTCGTGCTTGTCGAGGTGATCGAACACCTCGGGCAACACGACGCTGCGGCCGATCCAGGCAAGCGTCGACGGCGCCTTCTCGGGCGCCGGCTTCTCGACAATCCCGGTCATCTCGGCAAGACCATCCTTCGCGCCGCTCTTGAGAGCCACGATTCCATAACTCTTGGTCTGCTCCCGAGGAACATCCATCACGGCCACCACATTGCCGCCAGTCTTCTCGTAGGCGGCGACGAGCTGGCCGGTACAGCTGGGCGTGCTGATCATCAGTTCGTCGGGCAGCAGCACCGCGAAGGGTTCTCGCCCGATCCAGTGGCGCGCACACCACACCGCATGGCCGAGACCGAGTGGCCGCTGTTGGCGGGTGAAGATCGCGTTGCCCGGCTTGATCGTCGCTTCCTGTGTCTGCCTGAGTTCGGACTTCTTGCCGCGCTTGACCAGCGTATCCTCGAGCTCGTAGGCCGCATCGAAGTGATCCTCCAGCGCGCTCTTGTTGCGCCCGGTAACGAACACGAACTCCTCGATCCCTGCCGCGAGGCATTCCTCGATCGCATACTGGATGAGCGGCCGATCGACGACCGTGAGCATCTCCTTGGGCATCGCCTTGGTCGCGGGCAGGAAACGGGTGCCCAGACCGGCCACCGGCAGGACCGCCTTGCGAACGCGTTGTGCCATACTCTTCGACCTCGTCAGCGAATGCCCGGGCGGGCGCGCGGCGGCGGTTGATGCCACAGCCTCGTTGCCCGGGCAAGGTTATACCCCCAGCAGCACATCCTTGGCCCGATTGATCCGGGCAGCCAGATCGGCGCTTCCACCGACGTCCGGATGGACGCGCTGGATGAGCCTGCGATGCGCCGCGCGGACGTCGTCGGGCGACGCGCCCTCGGCAAGTCCCAGCACCGAAAGCGCCTCCTGGCGGGTCATGTCGACCCGCGGATGGCGCGGTGGCGTTTCCTGCGTCTGCCGCCAGCCCGATCCGAGGCGGCGATCGAGGTAGGCTTCCAGCACATTGAGCGAGTCGGGATCGCGCGCGCACTCACGGTGGAGCTCGAGCAGTTCGCTGTCGGACAGTCCATCGAGCGTGCGGCCGACGAAGCGGCCCTGCAGGACGCTCCCGCCGACATCTCCCGTCGCGTGGTCGATCCAGGCCTGAACGAATGCCGTGCGCGTTTCGGTGCGCCGCGCGGCGCCCGGCGAGCCGAAGCCCGCCGATGGCTGGCGCCGAACGGCGCGAGCGATCAGGGCCGTCACAACGACGCCGGCCAGGCCGAACAATTCAGGCAGCAGTCCGGGCAGGAATGCCACGGTGAGCATGAGCAGACCACCCAGGCCCAGTGCTCCCAGGACGATGAGGATGGGCCGCGCGAGGCGCGCCATGGTCGATGGATTGGTGCGCAGGAACCAGGCGACACCGAGCGCCACGGCCACCAATAGCGCAAGGGCGATGACGAGCGGCATGCGTCACTGCTTGGCCGGCGCCGGTCCGGGAGCCACGCCTTGTTCCTGACGCTGGCGCTGGATGGCCTTCCAGCGCTCCACGTTGCGGTTGTGCTCATAGACGTTGGTCGAGAAGACGTGTCCGCCCTGCCCGTCGGCGACGAAATAGAGCGCGCGATCGCGTGGCGCCGGATTCGTCGCGGCAACGATCGAGGCCCGCCCGGGATTGCAGATCGGCCCGGGCGGCAGCCCGGCGACGACGTAGGTGTTGTAGGGAGAGGCCGACTGAAGATCGGTGCGCGTCAGCTCGCGGTTCAGCGCGCCCTTGCCGCCGGTGAGGCCGTAGATCGTCGTCGGGTCGCTCTCCAGCCTCAATTTGAGGCGAAGACGGTTGAGGTAGACAGCTGCGACCCGGGCCCGCTCGGCTGGAAGCGCCGTCTCCTTCTCGATGATCGAGGCCAGCACCAGGGCCTCGCGACGGTTGCCGAGCGGCAGGCCGGCAGCGCGCTTGCGCCAAGCCTCGTCGAGCGCCTTTTCCATCGCTTCCTTCATGCGCAGCAGCAAGCCGTCGCGGGTATCGTCGCGCGAATAGAAATAGGTCTCCGGAAGAAGGTCGCCCTCCTTGAGGTCGAGCGTGATCTCGCCGGACAAGGCCTCGGTCTTGCGCACCAGCTCGACGATCTCGGACGTGGTCAATCCCTCGGGCACGGTGAGGCGGCGCTGCACGACCTTGCCCGACTGCAGCAGCTCGACGAGGCCCTGCATCGAGGTATGCGCCGGCACCTCGTACTCGCCTGCCTTGATCGGCTTGGGCGTGGGATCAATCATCAGGGCAACGCGGAACAGCTGCGGATGGGAGATCACGCCGTCGTCGCGGAGGACCTTGGCCATCGTCGCCGGCCCGGCGCCGCGCGGGATCACGATGTGCTTGGCCTCGGCCAGCGGGCCCGGCGACACCAGTATTTCGTGGCCGACGAAGATTGCGCCGCCGATCAGCGTGACAAACAGGGCCAGGAAGAACAGGACCCAGCGGAAAAAGCTGAGCATGCCTCAGCCTCCCGCGCTCAGACGGCGCCGAAGATCAACGCAGCGTTGGTCCCGCCGAAGCCGAACGAATTGCTGAGCGCATAGCGGACCTTGCGCTGCTTGGCCTGCTTGGGCACCAGGTCGATGTCACAGCCCTCGTCCGGCTCATCGAGATTGAGAGTCGGCGGCACGGCCTGCTCGAGGATCGACTTGATGGAATAGATCGCCTCGATGGCGCCCGCCGCGCCGAGCAGATGACCGGTCGCCGACTTGGTCGACGACATGGAGAGCTTGTAGGCGTCCTGGCCAAAGGTCTTCTTGACCGCACCAAGTTCGATGACGTCGGCCATCGTCGAAGTGCCGTGGGCATTGATGTAGTCGATCTGGTCGGTGCCGAGGTTGGCGCGCTTCAGGGCGGCCTTCATGGCGCGCATCGCGCCGTCGCCGTCCTCGGACGGGGCGGTGATGTGATAGGCATCGCCGGACAGCCCATAGCCCAGGATCTCGCCGTAGATCTTGGCGCCACGCTTCCTGGCGTGCTCGTATTCCTCGAGCACCACGCAGCCCGCGCCCTCGCCCATCACGAAGCCGTCGCGCCGCTTGTCCCACGGCCGCGAAGCCTGGGTCGGATTGTCGTTGAAGTCGGTCGACAGGGCCTTGCAGGCATTGAAGCCGGCGATGCCGATGCGGCAGATCGCGGCCTCGGCACCGCCCGCCACCATGACGTCGGCGTCCTCCCACTGAATCAGGCGCGCGGCATCGCCCAACGCGTGCGCGCCGGTCGCGCAAGCCGTGACCACCGAGTGATTGGGGCCCTTGAATCCGTATTTGATCGAGACCTGGCCCGACGCCAGATTGATCAGCGCCGACGGGATGAAGAACGGGCTGACGCGCCGCGGGCCGCGCTCTTTCAGAATGAGGGAGGTCTCGTAGATCGTGCTGAGGCCACCGATGCCCGCGCCGATCATCACGCCTGTGCGGTTGCGGTTCTCGTCATCCTGCGGCTTCCAGCCCGAATCCTCGACCGCCTGCTCGGCGGCGGCCAGCGCGAAGATCAGGAACTTGTCGAGCTTGCGCTGGTCCTTCGGCGCGAGGTAGGCGTCGACGTTGAAATGGCCGTTGGCCTTGTCGCCCTGGGGCACCTCGCCGGCAATCTTGGTCGCGAGGTCGGACGTGTCGAACGCCTGGATGCCGCGGATGCCGGATTCGGCCGCCATCAGCTTGTGCCAGTTGACGTCGACGCCGTCGCCCAACGGCGTCACCATGCCCATGCCGGTTACGACCACTCGCCTCATCGTTCGCCTCGTCTCCCGGAGGAATCGGCGTCGATCAGGACTTGGCGTTGCTCTTGATGAAGCCGATCGCGTCGCCGACGGTCTGGATCTTCTCGGCCGCATCGTCGGGAATTTCGATGCCGAACTCCTCTTCGAACGCCATCACAAGCTCAACCGTGTCGAGGCTGTCGGCGCCGAGATCGTCGATGAACTTCGCTTCTTCCTTGACCTGGGCCGCCTCGACCCCGAGATGCTCGACGACGATCTTCTTCACGCGCTCGGCAATATCGCTCATTTTCTTGTCCTTCCCGTTTTTCGCTCGCAAATTTGGAATTCGCCTCAGGGGGCGGCGAATCCGGCTCTCCTAACATAGCTCCCGGGCCATGGCCAGTGCCGGAAAGCCCACAGAATCAGGCACTTGGGACCCTTCAGATCATCGCCATGCCGCCATTGATATGCAACGTCTGGCCGGTCACGTAGGCCGCCTCCTCGCTCGCCAGAAATACGACCCCGGCGGCGATTTCGTCGGGCGTGCCCAGGCGGTCGGCGGGCACGCGCGCCAGGATGGCCTTCTTCTGGTCGTCGGTCAGCGCGTCGGTCATCGGCGTGGCGATGAAGCCCGGCGCAACGCAGTTGACCGTGATGCCACGCGAGGCCAGTTCCTGGGCGAGCGACTTGGACATGCCGATCAGACCTGCCTTGGCGGCGGCATAGTTGGCCTGGCCAGGATTGCCGGTCACGCCCACGATCGAAGTTATGTTGATCACGCGGCCCGCGCGGCGGCGCATCATGCCGCGCATCGTCGCCCGGGTGAGACGGAAGGTGCCGGTGAGGTTGACCAGCAGCACCTTCTCCCATTCCTCGTCCTTCATACGCATCGAGATGTTGTCGCGCGTGATCCCGGCGTTGTTCACCAGGATGTCGATCTTGCCCATCGCCGCCTCCGCCTCCTTGGCGAGTCGGTCGATGTCGGCGGCCTCGTCCATCCGGGCGGCGATGACGTGGGTGCGATCTCCAAGCGACGTCTTGAGCTGCTCAAGGGCGTCGGCCCGGGTACCCGACAGGGTCACCGCGGCGCCTTGCCGGTGCAGGGCGCGCGCGATCGCCCCGCCAATGCCGCCCGAAGCGCCCGTGACCAGCGCCGCCTTGCCGGAAAGATCAAACATCGCTTCGTCCTCAGGCCGTCTTCAGGAATGCCTCGATATCGGCCGGCGTGTTGAGCGCCAGTCCGGTCATCTCGCGGTCGATACGCTTGACGAGCCCCGACAGCACCTTGCCCGAACCGCATTCGACCAACGTGTCGACGCCCTGCGTTTTCATGTACTGCACGCTCTCGCGCCAGCGCACCATCGCGGTGACCTGTTCCACCAGACGCTGCTTGATCGCCTCGGGGTTGGTCACCTCGGCGGCAAGCACATTGGCGATCAGGGGAACGCACGGGGTTTCGAGCGTCACCTTCTCGAGCGCCTCCTGCATCGCGTCGGCGGCGGGCTTCATCAACGAACAATGAAACGGCGCGCTCACCGGCAACAGCATGCCGCGCTTGGCACCGCGCGGCTTGGCGGTCTCGATGGCGCGTTCCACTGCGCCCTTGTGGCCACTGACCACGACCTGGCCTCCGCCATTGTCGTTGGCTACGGCCACGACTTCGCCCTGGGCCGCCTCCTTGCAGGCTTCCTGGGCCGGCTCGAGCTCGATGCCGAGCAGGGCTGCCATGGCGCCCACGCCGACCGGCACGGCTTTCTGCATCGACTGGCCGCGCAGCTTGAGGAGACGCGCGGCGTCCCCGAGCTTGAGGGCACCCGTTGCGGCAAGCGCCGAGTACTCGCCGAGCGAGTGCCCTGCAACGTGGCTCGCCAGCGCGAAGACGGGCTTGCCGCCATCCCTTTCGAGGATGCGTGACACCGCCACACTGACCGCCATCAGCGCCGGCTGCGCGTTTTCGGTCAGCACCAGATCCGTTTCCGGCCCTTCGCGCATCAATTTGGAGAGGTTCTGCTTCAGCGCCTCATCGACCTCCTGGAAGACCTCTCGGGCACTGGCAAAGGCCCCGGCGAGGTCGACTCCCATGCCGACAGCCTGGGAACCCTGTCCCGGAAAGACGAACGCGCGACTCATGGGCCGTTTCTCCCTGTTCTTGGCCTTGAAGCGAGGTCCCTATACCTCACTCCCGCTGGGCCCGGAACGGCCTTGATTCCGGAGGATTTGCCTGTATAACCGCCGCTCTTCGGGGCCTAAATCGGCTCCGTCTCCTTGCCGGCCCGATCCTCTGATGAGGTGGGGCTGGCTAGACCCGGCCGGTTTTCGAACTCCGGGTCGCTAACAGCCATAAGGAGCCAGAATGGCGTTGTACGAAAACGTCTTCATTGCGCGCCAGGATGTGCCTGCGACGCAAGTGGAGGCCCTCACCACCCAGTTCTCCGAACTGGTCACCGCGCAGGGCGGCACCGTCTCCAAGAAGGAGTACTGGGGTCTCCGGTCCCTCGCTTTCCGCATCAAGAAGAATCGCAAGGGTCACTACACCCTGCTCAACATCGACGCGCCATCGGCCGCCGTGAAGGAGCTCGAGCGGACGATGTCGATCAACGAGGACATCATCCGTTTCCTCACCGTGCGCGTCGACGCTCTCGAAGAGGGGCCGTCGGCCGTCATGCAGCGCAGCAGCGAGAGGTCCGACCGCCCGGGCGATCGTCCCGACCGCGGCGGCTGGAGCGATCGTCCGCCGCGACGCGAGCGTCCGCGCTTCGGCGATGACATTGCCGCCACCCTGCCAGGAGAAGAAGAATGAGCGCGCAACGCCGTCCCTTCACGCGCCGCCGCAAGAGCTGCCCGTTCTCCGGCGCCAACGCGCCCAAGATCGACTACAAGGACGTGCGGCTG
>CAZHQA010000005.1:0-44433 GCA_964533955.1 uncultured Reyranella sp.
ACATGAAGCGGGCGATCGAGCAGTTCGCCCAGGCCGAGCCCGACATCCCCAGAATTCGCGAGGGCATCCGCGAGTGCCAGACTTCGGACGACCTGCGCGAAGGACTGAGCGCGCTACGCGAGAAGCGCGCACCAGCTTTCAAAGGGCGCTGACGTGAGGCTTGCCAGCGCGGCCCTGGCCGCGCTGATGATCTTGTGCGGCGCTGAGGCCGAAGCCCAGCAGCTCGACTTCAAGCGCGTCTCACGTAGCGGCGACGAGCTCCTGAGCTACCGCTGGAAGGCCGCCGACAAGCACGAATACACCGCGGCCTTCACGTTGACCCGAGAGGCGATCAAGGAGGCCGAGGCGTCGTTTCACGAGTTCAGCATGGACGCGATGTGGCGCACCCTTGAGCTCGATCTGCGTGACGAGGTCGAAAAGTTCGGCAACGGTGCGAGCATCAACATTATCCGAAACATCGACGGCCTGCACTGGACGATCCATACGCGTGACCAAAAAGCGGCCGACCTGTTGTCCCAGAGGGTGAGTGAACGTCGCGAGCGAGCGCAACGGGCCTACTTGAAGACTTATCTCCGCCGCATGGTCAGCGAGCACCGCGTCGTCGTCGATTACTCAGCCGCTGCAGGTGCGATGCAAGGCCCGCTGCGGGCGGTCGCCAGCACGCTGGGCGATTTGCCCGGCATGGCTAACGACGACCGCGACAGAATAGGCCTGGCACTCGGCTTCTTCGAGCAAATTCCTTACGTGGTGCTGGAGGACAAGCAGCGTCGCGGCGGCGATTTCCTGCCGGGGCCGGCCCTGCTGGCACAGAACCGCGGCGATTGCGACAGCAAGGCAGTGGCGCTTGCCGCTGTGCTTAAGACCTTTACGCGCTCTCGCAAGTTCGCGGTAGTGACGATGCCGGGCCATGCCATCCTGGCGGCTGACATTCCTCCCCAGGAGGGCGATTGGACCGTGCGCTCGGGTGGCCGCCAGTATGTCGCCCTCGAGGTCTCCGGTCCCGCGATGGCGCCGATCGGCAATGTGGGAAACCTCACCGCAAAATATCTTCGCCAAAGGCGCGATATAGAAATTTGGCCGCTAGACTAGGACCATGCAGCGACGCCTCGCCGCCATCGTTCACGCCGATCTCGCGGGCTTCACGCGCATGATGGAAGGCGCTGAAACCCGCACCTTCCGGCACCTGAAGTCAGCCCAGATCGACGTCTGGCGCCCGGCCATCGACGCGGGCGGAGGCCGGCTGGTCGGCACGGCAGGAGATGCCATGTTGGCCGAGTTCTCATCGGCAGTTGCCGCGGTCAGCGCGGCGATCGACATCCAGGAGCGCATGGCTCGCTTCAATGAGTCTCTCGACGAGAGCCAGCGCATGATGTTCCGCGTCGGTGTCCACCTCGGGGAGGTCATTGTCGACCAGGAGGACCAGAACATTTTCGGCGACGGTGTCAACCTTGCCGCGCGCATTCAGGCGATCGCCGAGCCCGGTGGCATTGCTGTGTCACGCGCCGTCAAGGACGTCACGGAGCTTCGAATCGACTATGCTTTCGCCGACGGTGGGGAGCATGCTTTCAAGAACGTCAGCCGGGTGGTTCATGTCTACCATATCAGGACCGCGTTGGGTGCGGCGACCAAGACCACGACCCGCGTCGTACCGCAGGTCGTTCTTCATTTCGGCGGCGCCGATTCGGCCGGCCAGAAGTATGGCTTCGACGTGGCGCTCGACAAGCTGATGACTTCGACCCAGGGCATGGTGATCGGCCGGGCCGCAGATCAATGCGAGCTGGTGGTGGCGCACGCCACCGTTTCTCGCCGCCATGCCCGTCTCAGCCTGGCCGGCGAGACGCTGCAAATCGAAGATCTCAACTCGACCAACGGCACTTCGGTGAACGGCACGGCGTTGCATGCGGGCACTCCGGTGCCGGTGCAGGTCGGCACCAAGCTGCGCCTGGGCGACGTCGAGCTTAGCGTTCGCCAGGTCTAGGACCGGGCATGTCGCAAACCACGAGTCCTCCGGCAGTTCAGACCGACGTCGATTTTGTCGCGCTCAAGGCCGGTCAGACCATCGGACGCTACGAGATCCTGGCGATCCTTGGCCAAGGCGGCTTCGGCATCACTTACCGCGCACGCGACACACAGCTCGGGCGCGAGGTCGCGATCAAGGAGTATTTGCCCACGGCTCTCGCGGTTCGCCAGGACGGGGTGACCGTTCTGCCACGCTCGACCAGAATGGCCGAGGACTTCACCTGGGGCCGCGAACGCTTCGTTTCCGAAGGCCAGACTTTGGCCAGCCTGCATGGCGCTCCGGCGATCGTGCATGTCTTCGATTTCCTCGAGGCCAACGGCACGGCCTATATTGTCATGGAGCTGTTAAGCGGCGAGACGCTCGAGGATCGCCTGAAGCGCGACGGCAAGCTCGATTCCGAGGCCGTCGACAAAATCCTGTGGCCGCTGCTCGACGGGTTGGAGGTGGTGCACAAGGCGGGGTTCCTGCATCGCGACATCAAGCCGGCCAACATCCTGCTCAGTCGCGAGGGCAAACCGACCCTGATCGATTTCGGCGCCTCACGCGCGGCCATGGTCGGCCGTACCACGGCCCTGACAGCGATCTTCACGCCGGGCTATGCCGCAGCTGAGCAGATGACCTCGGCCAAGCAGGGGCCGTGGACCGACATCTACGGCGTGTCGGCCACGCTCTACCACGCGATCACGGGCCACGTCCCGCCCAGTGCCTTCGATCGCATGCTGGAGGATAAGTACCAACCGCTGGCACAGCTCGCTCCGCCGGGATTTACGCGCGGCTTGTGCGCCGGCATCGATGCCGGCCTGACGGTGGTGTCGATTTCGCGTCCACAGTCGATCGCCGGTTGGCGTTCGATCCTGGGCATGACGGCGGCGCCGACGGCCGATGCCACGGTGGTGATCGGAAGAGGCGACGCGGCCGTGTCGGCGCCAAGCGTGACGCCTGGCGCGCCACCACCTGTCGTAGGGGCAGCGGGCAAGCGATCGGTCGGCCCTTGGCTAGCGGTTGCGATTTTGCTCGTCGCATTGCTGGGTGGCGGGGGCTACTACTTCGCCGCCATGCGAGGACCGGATCCAGAGATGGTGAAGGTTCAGGCTGCGGCGAAGGTTGCTGACGACGCGCGCCAGAAGGCCGAGCAGGAGGCGGCGGCACTGCGCGAACAGCGAGCCAAGGCGGAGCAGGCGGCGGCCGAAGTCGAGCACCAGAAACGGCTCGAAGAGGAATCGCGGCGCAAGGCCGCGCTGGAGGCGGCCGAGCAGCAGAAGGCCGAAGCGGAGAGGAAGCGTGCTGAAGAGGAGGCCAGGCGCAGGGCTGACGACGAGGCCGAGGCTCGGCGCAAGGCGATCGAGTTCGTCGCTGGGAACTTTGATCACTTCGGCAGAAATTTGTTGCTGGTCGGCCTTACCGGTCGGCCGGACGAGGTCCATCTGCAGGGTGTGGACATCGTCGACGATCCGGGGCTGCGCCAGCTTGCGGTCAATGCGCTGGCGAGCCAATCGCGTCACGTGCGCTGCCGTCAAACCGATCGCCTCACGGACGGAACGCCGCTCTATCGTTGCTTGATTACTCCGCTCAATGCCAAACCGCCGCTCGATCAAATTTCCGACAGCGAACGAATCGATCTCGCTCTCGCGCTTGTGCGGAATGGATTGGTGCTTGCCTCTTGCGATGCACCGCGTGCTTATGCCGATGCTGAAGACGAAGCCCGTGGCCGCTCGCAATCCCTGTGGGGTAGAGTGAAAATCGACGACTACAAACGGAGGTGTGCCAAATGAGCTCTGTGATTGCGGTCGGAAGGTCGCGTGTTGTGCAACATGCCAAGACTACCTTGACCATTGGAGCGTCCGTGGTCGCCCTCAGTCTCGCCACTGGATGCTACGATGATCGCGGCCAGCCGTCGAACCAGGCGACCGGCACGGTCGTGGGTGCGGCGCTCGGCGGCGTCGCGGGCGGCCTTGCCTTCGGTTCCGTCGGCGGCGCCGTGGGCGGCGCGCTGGTCGGAGCGCTCGCTGGCAATCTGGTCGGCCGCGCGCTCGACAACCAGGAACGGGCTCGGCTGGCGCAGGCGACGCAACAAGCCTTCACCGCCCCGACCAACCAGCCAACAACTTACACGGTTGAGCCGACGCCACGGGCCGGAACGGCTTCGGGTAGCGCAACGGCAACCAATGCGACGACCGGATCGGCCCAGCCGACGGTCGTATCGGCCAAGCCTGTCGGGGCGGCGACGACCAAGTCTGACGGCAGCACCTGTCGGCCGATCGAACTCACTGCCACCAAGAATGGCCAGACGACGACGCAGACGACGACTTTCTGTCAGACCGCAGGTTCAACCGACCTGAAGCCCGTCTCCGTGTAGAGTGAATGCCGTCGGGCTGGCGGAAGGCCGACGGAACTTTCTCACGGAACATGACGTTCCGAGCAAGGCGTCTCGGGCTGGCTGGAGCTGTAGGTGACTCCATACAGCCCGAATCTGCGCAAAGCGTTGCCGGCCTGCCGGTTGCGTGGCACGCTTGCAGGCAGCATCGACCCGCATGACGACTAACGTCACCAGCCAAGGCGAGATTCCTGAGGTCGACTTCGTCGCACTCCAGCCGGGGCAGACGATCGGCCGCTACGAGATTGTGGCGATTCTGGGCCAAGGCGGATTCGGCATTACCTATCGTGCCCGCGACGGCCAATTGGAGCGCGAGGTCGCAATCAAGGAGTACCTGCCTTCGGCGCTGGCCATTAGGCAGGGCGGCGTCACGGTCCTCCCCCGCACTACAAAGCTCGCCGACGACTTCACTTGGGGTCGGCAGCGTTTCGTCGAAGAGGGTCGCACGCTCGCCACCCTGCAGCGTGCTTCTGCGATCGTGCGGGTGTTCGACTTCCTCGAAGCCAACGGCACGGCCTACATCGTCATGGAGCTGGTGCCAGGTGAGACGCTGGAGCATCGGTTGAACACCGTGGGCAAGCTCGGGCCGGCCGAGATCGAGCGCATTCTGTGGCCGCTGCTTGATGGGCTCGAGCAGGTCCACAATGCGGGTTTTCTTCACCGCGACATAAAGCCCGCCAATATCCTGCTCGATGCCGAGGGCAATCCGACCCTGATCGACTTCGGTGCCTCGCGCACCGCTATGGCCGGCCGCACCGCGGCCATGACCGCGATCTTCACGCCGGGCTATGCCGCGCCCGAGCAGATGACCTCGGCCCGACAAGGCGCCTGGGCCGACATCTACAGCCTTTCAGCCACGATCTATCACGCGATTGCCGGCCAGGTGCCGCCCAACGCCTTCGACCGCATGGTTGACGATACCTACCAGCCGCTTGCCAAGCTCATGCCGGCCGGTTTTGCACCGGGTCTGTTGGTCGGCATCGACGCCGGCATGGCTCTGCGTGCGAGCGAGCGGCCGCAGAGCATCGCGGGTTGGCGACCCCTTCTGAGCCAGGTGGGCGCTTTGGACACGCAAGTAACCGTCGCACTTGCCCGTCCTGCGCCAATGGTCGCCACGGCGACCCGGCCTGCGGTGGCGCCAGTCACCACGCTGCCGCCCGCCAAGCGCAGCACCGGCCTGTGGCTCGCCATCGCGGCGGTCGTCCTGTTGCTGGCAGGCGGTGTGTACTATTTTGCGACGAGGCCGGCGGCGCCGCTCGTCACCGCGGAGCAGAAAGCGGCGGAGGCAAAGGCCGAACAGCAACAGCAGGAGCTGGAAAAACTGCGCGCCGAAGCGGCCGCGCGCGAGAAAGCCGAGCAGGAAGCGGCGCTGAGGCGGCAGGTCGAGGAGGAGACTCGCAAGAAGCTCGAAGCAGAGCTTTCCGAGAAGAAACGCGCCGAGGAACAGGCCCGCCAGCAAGCCGAGGGGAATGAAAGCAGCCTGCGCCTCCTGCCAACCGAGCGACAGCGTGTTCAGGCTGCCCTGACCGCCTTGGGTTTCGATACCGGCGGCATCGACGGCGTGTTCAATCCACGCACGCGCGAGATGATCGCCAATTGGCAGCGCGGCAAGAATTATCCGCCGACCGGCTTCCTGACGGCTGTCCAGCATCAGGCGCTGCTGCGCGAGGCCGCCCCCGCGCTCGCCAGGTACGACGACGACCAGCGCAAGAGCGCCGAGGCGTTCAGGAAGGCGGAAGAGGAAAGGGCAAAGGCAGCGGCGCCGCCGCCCCAGCAGGCGACGGCCGCGCCTCCCCAGCCGACCGCCGCCGCGCCGCCCGCGGCATCGGGCCCGGCGACCGGCGTCGATGGCCAGTGGCGGGGCACCTACCATTGCACGCCTTCCCGCGGCGGCGGCGAGTTCACCATGCACGTACAGATGTCGGTCGCCGGCGGGGCCGGAACCTGGGTGCGGCCGGCCTCCGGTCCCGGCACCGTCGGCAACCAGTCGCTCAGCATCAAGATCAACGGCAGCCAGGTGGCGGTCTCGCGCGTCTATGCCCCGTTCAATCAGGTCGGGCCGTTCGCGACAGCCACCATGACGGCGCACCTGGAGAACGGTAACATCAGCGGGACGGCGCTGGAGCATAGTGGCGGGGGCCGGACCTGCACCATCAACCTCACCCGCTAAGGCGGGTTCGACCAGAGGACCAACATGACCGAGAACGCGAAGGCGCGTGCATTGCGCGACCGGCTGGCCAAGGGCGAGTTCATCCTGGCGCCCGGAATCTATGACGGTATTTCGGCGCGGGTGGCCGACAAGATGGGGTTCCCGGCCCTCTACATGACCGGCTACGGCGCCACGGCCTCGATGCTCGGCCTGCCTGACGCAGGCCTGGCGACCTATTCCGACATGGTGGGCCGTGCCGAGATGATCTGCTCGGTGATCGATACGCCGTTGATCGCCGATGCCGACACCGGCTATGGCGGGCTGCTGAACGTCCAGCGCACCGTGCGCGGCTACGAGGCGGCGGGCGTCGCGGCGATCCAGATCGAGGACCAGGAAATGCCCAAGAAATGCGGCCATACGCCTGGTCGCCGCGTCGTGCCGGCCGAGGACATGGTGCTCAAGATCAAGGTCGCGGCCGAGGCGCGGCGCGATCCGGCAACCTTGATCGTGGCCCGCACGGATGCCCGCACCGCGCACGGACTCGACGAGGCGCTGCGTCGCGCCAAGCTCTATGAGAAGGCGGGCGCCGACGTGATCTTCGTCGAATCGCCCGAGAGCGAGGACGAGCTTGAACGCATCGGTCGCGAGATCGAGAAGCCCCTTCTCGCCAACATGGTCGAGTTCGGCAAAACGCCACGCGTCGAGGTCGGCCGGCTCAAGCAGTGGGGATTCGATCTGGCGATCTATCCCGGGTTGGGTTTCAGCGTCGCCGCCGAGGCAATGCGCCAGGCCTGGGAGCATCTGAAAGTGCAGGGCACCAGCAACGGCATCAACGTTCCGCAATACCGCGGCATGCACGAGTTGATGGGCTTCTCCGAAGTCTGGGACTTCGAGAAGAAATGGGCGCAGCCGTGAACGGCAACCGGTTCGGCTTCCTGGAGTTCATTTCGCGGCTGCCGCCGCGCATCTGGCTGCAGGCCGCGCTCGGCCTGATCGCCTTCGCCGTGTTGGCCGTGCTGGGCTTCGCTGTGATCGCGGTATTCGTGGCGATCGCCCTCGTGATCCTGCTGCTCTACCGCCTGCGCGCCTGGGTGGTGGCGCTGTTCTCCGGCCGGCCTATGCCGCCGGCGCGCACCGGGCCGCGCGTCATCGACGTGCATTACGAAATCGTCGACAAGAACCGCGACGACCGCCGGTAGGCATGTTCTTCTGAACGCCGGCTTGTCGGCGCGACCTCAGCACGACCACTGGAATCCATCGATTACGAAGTGCTGGCCGGTAATGAAGCAGGGCTCGGAGGTGGCGAGGAAGGCCACCAGCTGGGCCACATCGGCGGGCTTGCCCAGCCGATCGAGGACAATGCCGCGCTTCATCTCCTCGCCGCGCGAGCGGGTCAGGCTGTTGCCGAGTTCGGTCTCGATCACGCCGGGGCAGATCGCGTTGATCATGATCTTGGGTCCGAGCTCCTTGGCGAGCGAGCGGGTGAGACCCAGAATCCCCGCCTTGGCGGCGGCGTAGGAGTGCTTGCTGACTGCCGAGGTCACGCCGCCTGACAGCGCATTGAGCGACGACATCGAGGCGATGCGTCCGCCGTTCTCCTGCTTCAGCATGATCGGTGCAATGGCGTGGATGTAGTTGAAGCAGCTCTTGAGGTTCACCGCGATCGTGCGGTCGAACTCCTCCTCCTTGATCTCGAGGATGCCCTTGGCGTTGGAGGCGCCGGCATCGTTCAGCAGGAAGTCGATACGGCCCCATTGCCTGGCGACATCCTCGGCGATCTCGTGGGCTGGCGCGAACAAGGCCACGTCGGCCTTGTAGGCGAGCACCTTGCGCCCCGTGGCCTCGATCTCGGCCCCGGTGCGGGCCATTTCCGGTTCGAGAAGGTCGACCAGCGCAATGTCGTAGCCGCGCAATGCCAGTTCGAGGGCGCAGCCGCGACCGATGCCTCGGGCGCCACCTGTGACGACAGCGGTCTTGCTCATGCAGCATTCGCCTTGGCGAAGCGTGCGACCTCTTCGTGCGTGGCGAACCACACGCCGCCCTTCGACTTCGCGTGCCGGATCAGCTCATCGATGATCCAGATCCGCGAGCGGTACCCGATATGGTGCGGATGCATGGTGAGCTGGAAGATGCCGCCTTCCTCCCAGGCCATGTCGAGCTCGCGGCGGAAGATGTCGAATACATCGGACGGCGGCGTGTAGGGCCTGAGCGCGGAGAAGCGGTTCATGGCGAAGTAGACCGCGTCGTCGCGCACCCATTCGACCGGCAGTTCGACCACGCCGGTTTCCTCGCCCTGCAGCAGCAGCTCGTAGCAATCCTCGTCCGCCATCAGCGAGCTGTCGTAGAACAGGCCGATCTCCTTCTCGAGCGCCAGCGTGTTGGGGCTGAAGTCCCATGACGGCGTGCGCATGCCGACGGCGCGCCTGCCGGTGACCTTCTCCAGCGTGTCGGCGGAACGCAGCAGCAGGTCGCGCTCCGCAGCAAGTGGCAGCACGGAGTTCAGTTCGTGGATCCAGCCATGGATGCCGATCTCGTGGCCCTCGGCGACGAGCGCACGCTGCTCGTCGGGATAGAGCAGGGCGGTAACGGCAGGAACGTAGAACGTCGCCTTGACGCCATGCTTGTCGAGAAGCTTGCGAATGCGCGGCACGCCGATGCGGTTGCCGGACTGGCCCCACGCCATCCGGCCGATCGATTTGCCACCGTCGCGCAGCTCGTTCGTTTCATGGTCCGAGTCGAACGACAGCGCCACGGCGCAGCGCGCCCCCTCCTTCCACGCCGCGGGTCGGTAGCGCCTGCCGGCGCGCACCTGGTTGACCAGCTTCTTCCAGTGGGTGTCGGGCCACTGCCAGGGTTCCAACGGTGGCGGCGCGGCATGGGTGTCTGGCATGATGAGCTCCTGTGATGTCTAGGTGAGCGGCGAGCCGGTCACCGGCAGGATCTGGCCGGTGATCCAGGATGCATGCTCGGACGCGAAGAAGAGCACCGCATTGGCGATGTCCTCGGGCCGACCCATGCGGCGCATGGCGATGCGCTCGGGAAAGGCCCGCCGAAACTCTTCCGAATACGAGTTCCACTGGCGTTCGTAGTCGGGACTGGTGGCCATGAAGCCCGGCGCCACCGAATTGACGGTGATGCCGAAGGGCCCCAGCTCCTGGGCGAGTTGCTTCACCAGCCCGACCTGGCCGTGCTTGGCCGAGGCGTAGGCCTGGATGCCGGTCAGGCTGGTCGACAGCCCGGCGCGACTCGAGATTGTGACGATACGTCCGCAGCCGGTCTTCTTCATCCCGGGCGCCACGGCGCGGGCGAACAGGAAGCAGCCCTTCAGGTTCACGTCGACGATGCCGGAGAATTCCTCGGGCTGCACTTCTTCCAGAGGCTTCGGCACCTGGCCGAGAATCCCGCCCGCGACATAGACCAGCACATCGACCTTGCCGCCGGCCGCCGAAACGACCGCTTCGACGCTCCTGGCGTCGGTGACGTCGACCGCCAGGGCCGTCACGCGATCGCCGGCCTCGATCTCGTTGACCAGTCGATCGCAGGCGAAGACGTTGGCGCCGTCGCGGGCGAAGGCGCGCACGATGGCTCGGCCGATGCCGCGCGCGGCACCGGCCACGATTATCGTGTTGCCGTCGAAGCGGATGTCCATCAGGCGCGATCCTGGCAGGAGTTTTTCTTCCGGCTCCAGATCGCCACGGTCGAGATGTTCGCCGACGTGACGGCGCAGCGGACCCGATCCGAAGCAGAAGCTGTTGTCATCCTGGTTCCCCCGGTGGAAAGCGGATGCTAACCCGCTGGAGGCGCATCACTCCAGTGGCGAGGTCGCCTCGGGCGCACAAAGCCCCGGGCCTTGGCTGCGCACAGCCAAGCTCAGATCTGGATCACCTTGCCGGGGTTCATGATGTTTTGCGGGTCGAGGGCACGCTTGAGGGTCCGCATGGTGTCGAGTTCGATCTTGCTGCGATAGTGCTCGAGCTCATGGACTTTGATGCGGCCGATGCCGTGCTCGGCCGAGATCGAGCCGCCATATGCCACCACGAGGTCGTAGATCCTCGCGCTGATCTCCTCGATATGCGGCGCGAACTGCGCCTTGCCCCAGCCGGCCGGCGCCTGGCAGTTGAAGTGCAGGTTGCCGTCGCCGACATGGCCGAACGGCAGCGGACGGCACTCGGGCAGGGCCTTCTTCATCTCGGCAAGGCCGTTGGTGACGAACGCCGGGATCTTGCTGACGGCGACGGAAATGTCGAACTTGATCGAGGCGCCTTCCTTCTTGGAGGCCTCGCTATGGCCTTCGCGCAGCGACCACAGCGCACGTGACTGTGCCTCTGTCTGGGCAATCACGGCGTCGAGCACCAACCCCTTGTCCATCGCCTCGCCGAGGTAGGCCTCCATCTTCTCGCGCAGGCTGCCGGCATTGTCGCCATCGCGGCGTGGCCGGGTCGACGACCATTCCATGAGCACGTACCAGTCGTGCCTGTCGCCTAGCGGATCGGCCGTGCCGGGGATGTGCTGCAGCACCAGGTCGATGCCCTGCCGCCCCATCAGCTCACAGGAGGTGACGTTGTCCTCGGACGCGTCATAGGCGCCGCTCAGCAGGTCGACGGCGGCCTGGGGGGAGGGTACGGCCGACCACGAGGTGGCGTGGTCCTTGGGGCGTGGCCACAGCTTCAGGATGGCTCGGGTGATGATGCCAAGCGTGCCTTCGGCGCCGAGATAGAGGTCGCGCAGGTCGTAGCCGGTATTGTCCTTCTTGAGCGCCCGCAGGCCGTTCCAGATCTCGCCGTTCGGCAGCACCACTTCGAGCCCGAGCACGAGATTGCGGGTGTTGCCGTAGTGCAGCACCTGCACGCCGCCGGCGTTGGTCGAGAGGTTGCCGCCAATGGTGCAGCTGCCCTCGGCGCCCAGGCTGAGCGGAAACAGCCGGTCGTGTTCCGCGGCGGCCTGCTGAATGGTCTTCAGCACCACGCCCGCCTCGACCGTCATGGTGTAGCCGATGGTATCGACCTCGAGGATGCGGTTCATGCGCGTGAGCGACAGCACGATCTCGCGGCCGGATTCGTGCGGCGTGCCACCGCCCGACATGCCTGTGTTGCCACCCTGGGGCACGATTGCCACCTTCTCGGAAGCGCAGAGCTTCACCACGGCAGCCACTTCGTCCGTCGTCGCCGGCCGCACGATGGCCAGAGCCGAGCCCAGGTAGTTCTCGCGCCAGTCGGTCAGGTAGGGATGCTTGTCCTGGGCGTCGAGAACCAGGCCCTTGTCGCCAACGATCGAACGAAGCCTTTCGACCAGGTCGGTCATGTCTTCACAGCCTCAATATCTTGCCCGGGTTCATGATGTTCTTGGGATCGAGCGCGCGCTTGATGGTGCGCATGGTGTCGAGTTCGATCTTCGAGCGGTAGTGCGCGAGCTCATCGAGTTTGTCGATGCCGATGCCATGTTCGGCCGAGATTGACCCGGCCATCGACGTGATGAGGTCGTTGACCGCGCGGGTGATGGCCGGGGCGTACTGCTGCAGGGTTGCACGGTCCATGCCCTTGGGCGCGCCGAAGCCGAAATGCACGTTGCCGTCGCCGATGTGGCCCAGCGGGTGCGGCCGCAGGCCGGGCAGGACGGCCTGCGCGGCCTTGATTCCACGGTCGATGAATTCAGGGACCTTGGAGATCGAGACCGAAATGTCATAGCTGAGGCCGGCCCCCTCGGCTCGACCCGCCTCGGCCACACCTTCGCGGATCTTCCACATGTTGCGCGCCTGCGCCTCGCTCTGGCTCAGCACCGCATCGAGCACGCGGCCGGCCTCCATCTGCTCGGCGAGGAACTGCTCCATCTTCTCCGCCATGCCCTCGCCACCGTCGGACTTGGGCCGCGACGACGACCACTGCATCAGCAGATACCAGGGCGTGTCGGCCTTGAGCGGATCCTGCACGCCCGGAATGTGGCGCAGCACCATTTCGGTGGCTTCACGGCTCATCAACTCGCACGATTCGACGTTGTCCTCCGACGCCGAGTGCGCCTCGGACAGCACCTCGATCGCGGCCTGGGGATCGCGCACGGCCAGCCAGGCGGTGGCGACATCCTTGGAAGCCGGCCAGAGCTTGAGGACGGCCTTGGTGATGATGCCGAGCGTGCCTTCGGCGCCCATGAACAGGTGCTTCAGGTCGTAGCCGGTATTGTCCTTCTTGAGCGAGCGCAAGCCGTTCCAGATGTCGCCGTTGGGCAGCACGACCTCGAGCCCGAGCACCAGGTTGCGCGCATTGCCGTAACGCAGCACCTGCACGCCACCGGCGTTGGTCGAGAGATTGCCGCCGATCATGCACGAGCCTTGCGCACCCAGGCTGAGCGGAAAGAACCGATCGTGCGCCGCCGCGGTCTCCTGCAAGGTCTGCAGGACGCAGCCCGACTCGACCGTCATCGAATAGCCCACCGGATCGACGTCGAGCACCTTGTTCATGCGGCCGACCGACAGCACGATGCCCTGGTGCGTGGGCCAGGGTGTGGCGCCGCCCATCAGGCCGGTGTTGCCGGCCTGGGGCACGATGGCGATGCCATGGTCGTAGCAGAGCTTCACGACCCTGGACGTCTCCTCGACGCTGGCCGGCCGCACCACGACCGATGCCGTGCCGATGACCGAGCCGCGCCAATCGATGACGAAGCGCTGTTTGTCCTGCTCGTCGACGACCAGTCCCTTGTCGTCCACGATGGCGCGCAAGGCGTCCAACACGGCGGGCCCGACAGGTGTGGTCGGAATCGGCGGCTGAATGACGTTGTCGGGCATATTCCTCTCGGTTCCTCTGTTCCTTGCCCTGCGGCCCTTCGGGCAAGGGGAAAGCGACCCTACCGCCGCCTGGTTTCCGCGTCATCCGCGGCCGCCCGGCGCAGGCGGTCGTTGATCGCGAGTCCCAAGCCGCGTTCCGAAATGGGCATGACCGCGATTCGGCCAATGCCAGGCCGGTCGAGCGCACGCAGGTGCGCGAACAGGTTGGCCGCCGCCTCGCCGAGGTCGCCGGTCGGGCTGAGATTGCAGGTCAGCATGGCGCCTGCCGGTGGATCGGGACCGAAGGCGAGCAGGCCTTCGTCGGCGCCGACGCTGGTTGCGTTGAGCCGCACCGGGCGGCTCGGCGCATAGTGGCTCTTGAGCTGCCCCGGGGACCTGCGCGCGGCATCGCCCGAGGGCAGCGCCTCGCTGAGCCTGATCGGGCCGATCTCGGCCTCGATCGCCTCGCGAGTGACACCTCCAGGACGCAGCAAGGTGGGAACGTCGGTGGCAAGGTCGAGCACCGTCGATTCCAGGCCTACCAGACAGGGGCCGCCATCGAGGATGAGCTTGACCCGCTCGCCAAGAGACTCCGCTACATGCTCGGCCCGGGTCGGGCTGACGGCGCCGCTGCGATTGGCCGAGGGCGCCGCGATCGCCCGGCCGGCGGCGCGGATCAGGCCTTGCGCCACCGAATGCGACGGCGCTCGGATCGCCACCGTGTCGAGACCGGCCGTCGCGAGCAACGCGATGGCCGAATTTGGCGCACGCGGCAGCACCAGGGTCAGCGGTCCCGGCCAGAAACGGCGCGCGAGCTTGTCGGCCGTCGCACTCCATCGCACGTAACGCCGGGCCTGTTCGGCATCGAGCACGTGGCTGATCAGGGGATTGAAGCGCGGGCGACCCTTGGCCTCGAAGATCGCGGCCACGGCGCGCTCGTTGGTGGCGTCGCCGCCCAGGCCGTAGACCGTCTCCGTCGGGAAGGCGACCAGCCCGCCATCGCACAAGGACTTCGCCGCCTCCGCGATGGTCGCGGCCGTCGGCTCGACGATCATCAGCAGATCATCGCGCGCCTTTGCTGCGCGCGATGAAGTGCGGGTTGCCGAAGCCGGGCTTGCCGTAGAGCAGCGGACGGCCGTCGGTCGTGACGACTTCGCCCCCTGCCGCCTCGAGCACGCCCTGGCCCGCCGCAGTGTCCCATTCGTTAGTCGGGCCGAAGCGGGGGTAAATGTCGGCCCGGCCGTCGGCGACCACGCAGAACTTCAGCGACGACCCGGCCTGGATTCGCTCGGCAACGGTGAGCCCGTTGTTGCGGAACCAGATGTCGAGGTCGCTGTAGATCGCATGGCTGCGGCTCGCGCATGCGACCAGCCCGCCGGGCGGCGGCGTGCGCGTGCTGATCGGCGTGAAGGCGCCGCCCTGGTCGCTCTTGTCGGCGCCAAGCTCGCGATCGCCCCGCCACAGCGTGCCGGTCGCGGGCGCCAGCACGATGCCGAGCGTCGGGCGGCCGTCCTCTATCAGCGCGATGTTGACCGTGAACTCGCCGTTCCTCTTGATGAACTCCTTGGTGCCGTCGAGCGGATCGACCAGCCAGAACGCTCCGGCGTCCAGGGTCGGGACGCGCCCGGCCGCCATTTCCTCCTCGGCCACCACGGGACGGTCGGGCGTCAGCGCCCGCAGGCCGGCAACGATGACCGCCTCGGCGGCATGGTCGGCGTCGGTCACGGGACTTTTGTCGGCCTTGGCGCGCTCGCCCAGGTCGCCGGCATAGATGCGCATGATCTCGCGCGCGGCATCGCGGGCAAGGTCGGTGCAGGCGCTGCGCAAGGCGGCGCGATCAGGCAGGATCGTGGACATTTGAGCGGCGACCTTATAGCCCATTCGTCCATGGTAAACAGGCTTTTGGGCGTGATTTCCGCACTGCCGGAGGAATTCGCCCATCTTTCCGACCAGTCGGGCCCGTCGCACCAGATCGGCGGCCACCGGTTCTGGCGTGGCGAGATTGCCGGCCGCGAAGCGGTCTTCGTCGAATCGGGCGCCGGCAAGGTCAATGCGGGCGTTGCCGCCTCGCTGCTGCTCGATCGTTTCGAGTGCGGCGCATTGCTGCTGTGCGGCGTGGCGGGCGGGCTCGACCCGGCGCTCGGGGTCGGTGACGTCGTGGTCGGTACCAGCCACATCCAGCACGACTATGGCACGCAGCGCGAAGGCCATTTCGTGACCATCCAGCCCGGCAGCCGGCCCTCGCGCGGCACCGACGACTGGCATCCCGGCTATCCGGAGTCGCAGGCGCTGATCGGGCGGTTGCGCGCGGCGAGCGATGGACTTGCCCTCGAGCCGCTGCCGGAAGAGGTTGGAGCCGGCCGACGCATGCCGGCGATCCACTTCGGCACGATCCTGACCGGCGACAGCTTCATCAACGCCGAGGACCAGCGCCTGCGCCTGCACACGGAGTTCGGTGCGAAAGCGGTCGAGATGGAAGGCGGCGCAGTGGCGCAAGTGGCGCGGTGCTGGGGAGGCGACATTCCGTTCGTCAATGTACGCTGCCTCAGCGACCTCGCCGGCCGCTCGAGCCATCTCGACTTCCGCGCATTTCTCCCCGTGGCGTCGCGCTGCGCCTCGCTCGTGGCGCACAGGTTGGCGCCGGTCATCTAGATGAGTTCTTCCCGGAGGCCAAGCGCCGCAACAGCGCGTCGCTTACTTGAAGACCCGCCCTGCGACGGCTTCGAGTTTGTTCTTCATGGCGGGCGAGCGCTTGTCGGGCGCCGTGATCAATGCGTACTCCAGCGCCCGGTCGCATCCCGCCGGGCAGATCACCGGCCGCTTGTCGCGCAGGCGGGGGGCGATCATGGCCACGAGGTCCTTGGCCTTCTCCGCGTTCTCGCCCAGCACCCGCACGATATCGGCCACCTGTACGTGGTCGTGGTCGGGATGCCAGCAGTCGAAGTCGGTGACCATGGCGACGGTGACGTAACAGATCTCGGCTTCGCGGGCGAGCTTGGCCTCCGGCATGTTGGTCATGCCGATCACGTCGCAACCCCAGCTGCGATACAGCTTCGATTCGGCGAGACTGGAAAATTGCGGGCCTTCCATTACCAGATAGGTGCCGCCGAGCTTGACCGGGAAGGCGGCCGTGCGGGCGCAATCGTGAACGGCCTCGGCCAGCCGGCCGCAGGTCGGATGGGCCATCGACACATGGGCCACCATGCCTTCGCCGAAGAAGCTCTTGTCGCGCGCGAAGGTACGGTCGATGAACTGGTCGACCACGACGAAGTGGCCGGGCGGCAGGTCCTCGCGCAGCGAACCGCAGGCCGACAGGGACAGGATATCGGTGACGCCGCAGCGCTTCAGAGCATCGATGTTGGCGCGGTAGTTGATCGAGGTCGGGGAATGGCGATGGCCGCGCCCATGGCGCGGCACGAAGACGACGTCGAGGCCGTCGAGAACACCGCACAGGAACTCATCCGACGTCTCGCCGAACGGCGAGGCGACCTTTCGCCATGCCGCGTTCTTGAGGCCGGCCATCTCGTAGAGGCCGCTGCCGCCCATCACGCCCAACACCGTCATCTGCTTCTCCAGGTTGGCGTTGGTGTATCATGCTCGGATTCGCAATTCCTCCCCCGTCTGAAGGGGGCAGGCGCTGGCATGACAGATTGGAGACCTCCATGGGCAAGCTCGACGGCAAGATCACCATCGTGACAGGCGCGACCAGCGGCATCGGCCGGCGCACCGTCGAGATATTCGTGGCCGAAGGCGCAAAGGTCGTGGCCACGGGCCGACGCGAGGAACTCGGCACGTCCCTGCAGGCGGCGCTTGGCAAGGACAACTGCATCTTCGTGAAAGCCGACGCGACCCGGGAAGCCGACGTGAAGGCGATGTTCGAGGCCTGCCTGGCGAAGTGGGGGCGGGTCGACGCGCTATTCAACAATGCCGGCGGGCCCGCGCCGGTCGGCGGTATCGAGACCGTGCCGGTCGAGGGTTTTGACGCGGCGATGGCGACACTCGTGCGCTCGGTGATGCTCGGCATGAAGCATGCCGCGCCGATCATGATGAAGCAGGGCTCGGGCAGCATCATCAACAACGGCTCGGTGGCGGGCCGTCGCGCCGGGTATTCGACCTCGATGATCTACGGGGCAGCCAAGGCGGCGGTGAACCATCTGACGGTCTGCGCCGCCATGCAGCTTGGAGAGAAGAACGTGCGCTGCAATTCGATCTCACCCGGCGGCATCGCCACCGGAATCTTCGCCAAGGCGCTCGGCGTGGAGGCCAACAAGGCCGACAGCTTCGCCGAGGCGGCGGCCAAGAACATGGCCTCGCTGCAGCCGATTCCGCGGGCCGGCCGGACCGACGACATCGCCAAGGCGGCGGTGTTCCTGGCGTCCGACGAGTCGACGTTCATCAACGGCCACGACCTGGTGGTCGACGGTGGGGTGGTCGGCGGCCGGCTCTGGACGCCGCATCAACAGGGCGTGCAGGCGATGCGCCAGGCCTTCGGCGTGGCGGAGGACTGAGCGTAATGATCGCCGTCCTGTTCAGCGAAAAAAGCCGTGCTGCGTACGCTGCCGAGGCCCACGCCCGCCGGGAGACCTATACCTTCACCGACGCCTGGGGCATGCCGCGGACCTGGCTCAAGAACGAGTACGCCTATCTGGCGCCCAACGCCGCCCGCCTGCTGCTGTCGCGCTGCAACCTGAAGCACGAGTTGATCGAGGAGACGGCACTCGCCGAGCAAAAGCTGGGCGGGTTGCGGGCGTTGCTGATTCCCAATGCCGGACACCTCGCGCAAGAGACGATTGCCCGGATCGAAAACTGGATGGCGGGCGGCGACCGCCGTCTGATCGTGACCGGCAAGACCAACCTGCCGCCGGCCCTGCTGGGCTTGAAGGCGTGCACGCCGGCGGCGGCCGAGGGCTTCACCGGCTGGCACTGGCTCCCCGGCTCCCCCTTTGCCAATGACGATTGGGAAAAGCTCTATGTCAGCAGCTTCCGTGGCTTCACCATCCAGAAAGTCGAGCCAGCTGCCGGCAGCCGCGTGCTCGCCAGCCTAGTCGAGCTGACGGGAGACCTGGAGAACGCCTCGACCGCGACCACAGCCGAGCGCGGTCCCGCCATCGTGGCCACCGACAGGACGGTGTTCGTCGCCAACCAGGTGCTCGAGCTGATCGGCGGCATGATGCAGGCCCATCTCAACGTCGAACCGGTGCGGCACTTCACCAATGCGGTCCATTGGGGCGACACGTTGCTGTTCTTCCTGCGTCGGCTGATGCTCGATCTCGGTCTGGGCGATCTGTGGAACACGCGTCTGCGCTCGTTCGGCGCCTACGACGGCGTGCTGTCGTTCCGCCACGATGTCCATGGCATGCGGGACTACAACTTCCTCGACTATCAGATCCAGAACCTGATCCCGGCCAGCTACGACATCGAGGATCCGTCCTTCTCGACCAACATCGACTATCCGATGGCGCGGGATTGGGTGGCGCGCACGACGCAGCACAGCTTCATCGAGCCCGCCTTGCACAACGACAGCTCGATCGGCGATCCGCCGACAGCCATCTTCGGCAAGGGGCTGTTCAATCTCGTGTCCGGTGCCAAGAAGACGCTGGGCATCACCATCTGCACCTGCGGCCGGCATTCCGGTGGCCACATGCATCCCGAGACGCTCGATGCAATGGATTATCTCTATGCGCACGACGCCCAGGTGCTCGGCATGTGCACCTTCTGCTTCTATCACATGATCGAGTACGGCGCGCGCAATCCCAACGTCGTGGCCTCGACCGGCGACGGTGACCGGCAGCTCACCTATGTCACCGACGTGCGGCGCACCATCGCCACACCCGGAGTCTGGTTCCCGTTCCACGCCGTCGTGACCACGGACAAGGAATGGCGGCCGCTGCGTGGCTGGGATCGCACACACGAATACGACACGGCCTACGAGCTGGTGGAGACGGTGTTCGGCGGCCATGGCGCACGCCGTGCGGGCGTCGACGACCGGCTGGAGAACGGCGTCTACAGTTTCCAGTATCACCCGGAGCTGGCGCGCGATCCCTCGGTCAACGACGGCAAGGGCACGCTCGACTATCTGCGCCATTGCATCAATCTCGCCGAGCGCATGAACTACTGGATGGCGACGCAGGCCGAGCTCTATCAGCGCATGGCCGACTATGAGGGTCTCAGCTTCGAGCTGCGCGACGGCGGCCGGGAGGTGACGATCGGCAATCCGACGAGCCGGCGCATCACTTCCATGGTGATCGAGCAGCGCCTGCCGTTCGGCAGCGTGTGGCAGGGCGAGGAAGAACTGATCCACGTCGCGCACGGCAAGTTCGTCACCATCCCGCCCCTCGAGCCGGGTGAGAAGATCACCTTGAATTTCAGGCCCGAGGAATACGACGAGCTGTTGCTGCGCCATCCCAGCAACAAGGGCCTGGCGATTCTCGACGCGCGGCGCGACCCGCGGACCAGGGAATCGCGTGTCCGCGTGAGCGTCTGCCGCAAGCAGCCGCTCGCCATCGAAGGCGTCGATCCGGAGGGCGCCTACGAGGTGCAGATCGACAACGGGCCGATCCAGCATGTCGGTGTGCGCACCGTGCGCACCATCCAGGCAAAGCTCGCCAAGAAGACCGACGCCGCCGCCCAGCCCACGCGGCGCACCCATACGCCAGGTACGACGCGCTTCCTCGATCTGGAGATCGAGGGCGAAGAGAACAACTTCGTCGAGCGCACGCTTCGCATCCGGCAGATTCCGGAGCCGCAGGCGTCGAAGGTCAAGGCCGCCCTCATCGCCGCCGTACCGGCCAAGCGCGGCCGCGTGACGTGATCGATCGCAGGCAATAGGCCCCGAGCACCTTCCCTGGACACGCGGCCCTCCCGGCCATTCCACGGGAAGGGTCGGGAGCTACGTCCCTCCCAGATAAGCCACTTTGATGCGCGGGTCGGACGCCACTTCGGTGGCGGGCCCGACCATGAACAGGCGGCCTAGTTCCATGACGATGCCGGTGTCGGAGATCTGCAGAGCGCCGTGTGCATTTTGTTCGACGACCAGAACGGTCAGGCCGCTGTCCCGCAGCCGGGAGATCGTCTCGAAGATCTGGTCCTGGTTGCCGGGCGACAGGCCGAGCGACGGCTCATCCAGCAGCAGCAGCTGCGGGCTCGCCTCGAGCACCATGGCGGTCTCGAGGATCTGCTGCTCGCCGCCGCTCAGGTTCCCCGCCATGACCCCGAGCTTGGGCCGCAGCAGGGGAAACTGCGCAAGCACGCGGTCGATCGCCTCCTGCACGCCCTTGTTGGGCAGGGTGAACGCCCCGAGTTCAAGGTTCTCGCGCACCGTCATCAGCGGGAAGTTGCAACGGCCCTGTGGCACGAAGCCGATCCCGAGCTTCAGCCGTTCCTTGGGGGACAGGCGCTCGATCGCCCGGCCGCGGAAGCAGACGGCGCCGCTGAAATGGCGATTGAGGCCGTAGATCGCGCGCAGCAGCGTCGATTTGCCGGCGCCGTTCGGCCCGATGATCGTGGTGATGCTGCCGGCCGGGATTTCGATGGAGAAGTCGACCACCACCGGCTCGTCGGTATAGCCGACCGACAGCTTGTCGAGGCTGAGGATCGGCTCAGCCATGATGGGACGCCTCCTCGCCACCGGCCTTGCCGAGGTAGGCCGCGAGCACGCGCGGGTCGCTGCGGATCAGGCTGGGCGGTCCGTCGGCGATCTTGCGGCCCTGCTCCAGCACGATGACGCGGCGGCACAGCGACATGATGAAGTCGACGTTGTGCTCGACGATCACCAGGGTGACGCCTTCCTCGTTGAGCTTGCGGATCACGGTTTCGATGCGTCTGACCATCGTCGGATTGACGCCGGCCACCGGCTCGTCGAGCACCACGAGCTTGGGATGCGACATCATGCTGGCGGCGATGGCCAGCAGCTTGCGCTGGCCGTACGACAGGATCGCCGCCGGCGCGCCGGCATAGTCGGCGAGCCCCACGGTCGCCAGGAGATCACGGGCGCGGGCCTCGGCCGCCGCCTCCGCGGCGCGAACCCTTGCGGTATGCAGCAGGGCGGGCAGCCAGCCGATGCCGTCATTCTCCTGGGCGGCGACCAGCAGATTCTCGAGCAGGGTCAGCTCGTCGTAGGCGCGCACGGTCTGGAAACTGCGGGTAAGTCCGGCCCGGGCGATGCGATGGGGCGGCAGCGCCGTGAGGTCGACCCCGTCCAGCGACCAGCGCCCGCCGTCGGCGGCCTGGAACCCCGATATGCAGTCGATGCTGGTGCTCTTGCCCGAGCCGTTGGGGCCGATCAGGCCGACGATGGCACCCGCCTCGACCTCGTAGGAGACATCGTCGACGGCGGTGAGGCCGAAGTACTTCTTCGTGAGGTGGCGAACCTCGAGCAGCGCGGTCATGGCGATCTCTCGGGCTGCTGCTGAATTGTCTGCTGCGATTGCGGGCGGCGCCAGCGCGCCACCCGTCGGCGATAGACCCAGCCACCGATGCCGCCCGGAAAGACCAGCATGGCGACGATCAGCGCCACGCCGTAGAGCACCATGCGCAGATCGGTGGTGAAGCGCAGCAGGTCGAGCAGCGCGGCCATCACCGCGCTGGCCAGCAGCACGCCCCAGAAGCTTCCGGGGCCGCCGATCACGACCGAGATCAGCATCGTCTCGGTGTAGTAGAAGTCGAAAATCGAGGGGTCGATGATCGTGAGGTAGAACACGAACAGCCCGCCCACGATTCCCGACAACGCCGCCGACAGCGACAGCGCGAGCAGGCGATAGGACAGTGGATTGACGCCCTGCGACTGCGCCAGCGGCTCGTTGAGCTTGATCGCCCGCATGGCACGCCCGAGTCGCGAGGTCACGACGACGTAGATCAGGCCATGGGCGATCACCGCAAAGCCCATCAGCAGATAGTAGTAGTCGGACGGATCGGCGATGCGCCAGCGCAGGCCCGGCAGGGCGAGCGTGGGCGTCGGCAGGCCCGGGATGCCCATCGAGCCGCGGGTCAGGTCGGGCCAGTCGCGCGCCACGATGGCACAGAGCAACGCAAAACTGAGACTCACGATGGCGAAGGCGTGACGCGACAGGCGGAGCGAGGAATAGCCGACGAGCAGTCCGACCGCAACGCACAGCGCGGCGCCTGCCGCGACGGCGGCCCACAGCGACCAGTCGAGATCGACCACCAGCAGGACCGCCGTGTAGGCGCCGATGCCGAAGAAGCCGACCTGGGCAAAGGACAGGAGGCCAGTGTAGCCGTAGATCAGATTGAGGCCGCCCGCGAGCACCGACATGGCGGCGAAGCTGATACCGAGCGCCAGCACATAGTCGTTGTCGGTGGCGAGCGGGACGGCGAACAGCGCGATCAGGCCGGCGAAGACGACCAAAGGAAGCCGGCGGGGCCTCATACCCGCACGCCGCGGCCGAACAGGCCCTGTGGCCGCAACAGCAGGACGGCGATCATGGCAATGAAGGCCACGGCGTCGGTCATGGCGAGCGGCAGCAGACCGCCGGCGAAGCTCTCGATCACGCCCAGCATGACGGCCGCAATCGCCGCGCCGGCCACGTTGCCAAGGCCGCCGATGATGATGATGGCGAATGCCTTGAAGACGAATGCGAAGCCCATCAGCGGGTGGACGGAATAGATCGGCGCCAGGGCGGCGCCCGCCAATCCCGACAGGCCGATGCCGATGGCCACGGCAAGGCGCGCCACGACCCGGGTGTCGATGCCGACCATCATGGCGGCCGCTCGGTTCTGCGCCACGCCGCGCATCGCCTTGCCGAGCCGCGTGTGATGCAGGATCAGGTAGAGCGCCGCGAACGCCGCGACGCCTAGGACCAGCGCGTAGATCCGCGCCATCGGTACGCGCAAGTCCCCGAGCTGGACGTTCTGGTAGCTGAGCGGCGTCTCGATCATGCGCGGCGTCGTAGTGAACAGGAACACCGCGCCGTTCTGCAGCACCATGGAGAGGCCCATGGTCAGCAGGATGCTGCGCTCGAATGCCTCGCCGCGCAGACCGAGCAGCAGGCCCTCGAACAGCACGTAGCCCACTGCGAGTCCGACCACGGTCACCGCGACGATGGTCGCCCAATAGTCGAAGCCCCACCGTGCGGTCAGGAAGTAGGCGAGCATCGAGGCCAGCATGTAGAACTCGCCATGCGCGAAATTCACGATTTCGAGCACGCCGAAGATCAGCGACAGACCCATCGCGACGAGGGCGTAGATCACGCCCATCACGATGCCGTTCAGCAGAAGCTGACCGTAGAACGACCAGTCCATGCGATCCGCCGCGTGACTGGGCGGGCCCCGGTCAGGTCTTGCTCAGGCCCAGGATGACGACCTTGCCGCCCTTGATGCCGAATACGACGGCATTGTTATGAACGAGGTTGTGGCTGTCGAATTCGAGCATAGGACCCAGCATCGACTGGTACTTGGTCTGCGGCAGCGCATCGCGGATCTTTTCCGGGCTTGCATCGCCGGAGCGCCGCATGGCGTCGATCAGGATGTTGATCGTCTCGTAGGACTCGAAGCTGATCAGCATCGGCGCCTCGCCGAACTTCTTGGTGAATTTCTCGACGAAGGCCTTGTTGGCGGGCGTGTCGACCGAGACGTCATAGGGCTGCACCGAGATCGTGCCGTCGATGAAGCCGCTGGCCAGGATCTCCTTCGGCACCTGCTCGACCAGGACACGCCCGGTGAGCGGGATGCCGCCGCCCAGCGAGTACCACTGCTTGATGCCGTTCTGAAAATCGGCATCGATGAGATAGAGCGCCACCATGCCCGGCTTGCGCGCCTTGATCTTGGTCAGCGCCGCCGTGTAGTCGACCGAACCCTTCTGGGAGTAGTCCGCCATGGCGAGCTTCTTGCCGCGCTTGGCGAGTGCGGCCTCGAAGCCCGAGGAGCCGGCGCGGCCATAGTCGGTGTCCTCGCCCAGGAAGGCGATGGAATCCGCCTTGCCTTCCTTGTCCAGCCAGCCGACCAGCGCGTCGAGCATGCTGGCGTCGGTCGGGTTCACCTTGAAGGTCCACTTGTTGCCGCCTTCACCCGACTTCTCGGCGATCGAGGTGGCCGAGGCGTTGGCGATGATGAACGGCACCTTGGCGCGCTCGACGAGCGGCATGATGGCAAGCGCCGCCGAACTGCAGAGGCCGTCGAAGATCGCGGCGTATTTCTTGCTGGCGAGCATCTGGGTGACGCTCTTCACCGCTTCGGCGGGGTTGCAACGATTGTCCTGAAAATCGATCTCGATCTTGCGCCCGTTGATGCCGCCCTTGGCATTGGCCTCCTCGACGGCGAGCTCGGCACCCCACCGGGCATGCTGGCCATAGTGGGCGACCGGGCCGGTGAGAGGCGTGGAGGCTCCGATCACGATCGGCGCCTGGGCGAAGGAAGTGGAAGCAAACAGTCCGCAGAGGACCGTGGCGATGGCAAGGCGAAGAGAGATCATGCAGACGGGCTTCCATTTGGAGAGGTCGATGCAATCATGGTGCGCTGGGGTCATTGCGAATGCAATGGCGCGGGATGCGAGCGGGACTGCACGGCAGTACGCTCGTGACGCGCGGCAGCGCTGGATCGCATGGGCCGAGTGGCCTAACCTTCGGCACGACCACAGGGGCAGGACGAGAAAGATGCGGGGTCAGCTGCTGCTCGCGATCTGCTGGGGCGCGGCCGTGGCGGCCTGCACGCCGCCCGATCCTCCCAATCTGCCCGTCAGCCTGGCGCCGCCCTACAGTGGCCTGCCTGATCCGCCGCCGGATCGGACCATCGAGCCCGGCATGCCGGTCAAGCTCGACGAGCGCCAGCTCGATGCCGTGATCGTGGGGGTCTCCAAGTGGATGAAGGACCCGGCCTCGATGTCGTTCGCCGACATCAACGGGGCCAAGAGCCGGCGGGGCGTGATCGTGGTGTGCGGCGACGTCAATGGCCGCAATTCGGCAGGCGTCCTCGTCCGCAAGTCGCCCTTCATCGGTGCGCTGATGGGCCAACCCAATGCGCCTGAATTCGTCGTGGTCGAGATCGGCGCATTCGGCAAGCAACGAGCCGCAGTGGAGACTCTCTGCCGGCGGAGCGGGATCTTCAGGTTGAGGGATGCTGAAACCTAAGGCACTCGATCACGTCGGCCTGAAAGTGACCGACATGGACAGGAGCCTCCGCTTCTACTGCGACGGGCTTGGGCTCGAACTGTTGCGCCGTTCGGACAAGGGGCCGGGCATCGCCTCGGCGGTGTTGCGCGTCGGCGCCCAGGAGATGAACCTGTTCTCGAACCCGGGCCGTCCCACGGCGCCGGCCGTCGGCGCGGGCGCGGACCGTCCGGGAATGGACCATTTCTGCCTCGAAATCGACGGCAGCTCGATCGACGAGGTAGTGGCGGGCCTTGCCGCGGCCGGCATCGCCGTCGCCAAGCCTCCCGTGAAGCGCAGCGACGGCGTCTCGCTGTTCGTCAGCGACCCGGACGGCTGCCGGGTCGAACTGATCGTGAAGACGTAGGGCGGGCTACTCCGCCGCTTCCTGCTTCTTGCCGAGGCCCTTCGGCACCTGAGCGGCCGCCGCGGTGACGCGGGGATTGCTCGTGACCTTGAGCGCCTCGGCGGCGTCCTTGTTCTCCATGATCTTGGCCATGATGGCCTGGCCCGCGCGGTCGAACACGGCGCGGTTGTCCTGAAGATACTTTTCCGATTCGCGGAGCTTGGCCACGTAGCCGTTGATCTCGGGGACGACGTAGCGTGCCACAAGGTCCCACGAGCGGAACGTGTTCTCGACATTGGCCCAGTCGTGCACGAAGCCCACAACGGTGCCGAAGCCGCCGCTCTGGGCAAGCACGCTCTTGATCATCTTCACCAGGTCGTCGGGCGTGCCGATGACGGCAGCGGACCCCGGTCCGCCCATCTCCTCGACCGCCTGTTCCGGCGATTTGAAGGCGACCGATCCCGGCCGCTGCAGTGTGCCGTGGATGTACTGATTGTGCCAGCGCATCAGGCCGTGCTTGGCTTCCTCGCGCGCCTTCTCGCGGGTCTCGGCGATGTGCCAGTTGAGCAGTACGCGCCAGTTCTTGCGATCGACCGTCGTGCCGTGCTTCTTGGCGGCCGCCTCGGCGAAGCCCCACTGGGTCGGCAGCGCGGTCAGGCCCTCGGTCGACATCGACCCGAGCGAGATGATGCCGATGCCGTACTTGCCGGCGAGCGTCATGCCCGATGGGCTGATCTGCGAGGCAACCGCGAACGGCATGTCCTCCTGCAGGGGCAGCAGCTGGAGAGCAGCATCCTGCAGGGTGAACCATGCGCTCTTGTGGGTGACCCGCTCGCCGCGCATCAGCCGGCGGATGACATCAATCGCCTCGTCCTGGCGATCACGCTGGGTCATCGGGTCGATATCGAGCGTGTAGGCGTCCGACGGCAGGGCGCCGGGACCGGATCCGAAGATCGCGCGGCCGCCGGTCATGTGGTCGAGCTGCACCATGCGCTGGGCGACGTTGAAGGGATGATGGTAGGGCAGCGAGATCACGCCGGTCGCGAGCTTGATGCGCTTGGTGTGCTCGCCCGCCGCCGCCAGGAACATCTCGGGCGAGGCGATCATCTCCCAGCCCGAGGAATGGTGCTCGCCGCACCAGAACTCGTCGTAGCCGAGATCGTCGAGATGCTTCACGAACGCGATGTCGCGCCGGAACTGCAGCATCGGATTTTCGCCGATCGGATGGTGTGGGGCGAGGAATGCGCCGAAACCGAGACGCGCCATGGGAAACCTCCTGTGTCGAAAAAGGCCTAACATGACGCTGCGACCGGGTCGACCTTGGAGACGGATATGGCAGGACTGACAGGGAAAGTTGCTCTGGTGACTGGCGGTTCGCGCGGAATCGGTCGAACCATCGCCATTTCGCTGGCCGAAGCGGGCGCCGCCGTGGCGGTGAACTATCGGGAGCGGTCAGCCGAAGCCGTGTCCGTGGTCGAGGCGATCTGCCAGGGCGGCGGGCGGGCCATGGTGGCGGGCGCCGACGTCTCGCAGGCCGGCGCTGTTGCCGGCTTGGTTGCCGATGTGGCGCGCGAACTGGGGCCGGTCGACGTCCTGGTGAACAACGCCGGTGTTGGCCTGGTGCGCGGCATCGACGATCTCACCGAGGCCGACTTCGACCTGACCATCGCCGTCAACCTCAAGTCGGCATTCCTGTGCACCCAGGCGGTATTGCCCGGCATGCGGGCCAGGAAATGGGGCCGTATCGTCAACATCTCGTCCGGCGCGGCTCGCGGCGCGGGTGGCGTCGGACCGCACTACAACGCCTCGAAGGCCGGCATGGAGGGCCTGACGCGCGGCTATGCGGCACGGCTGGTGAAGGAGGGCATCACGGTGAACGCCGTGGCGCCCTCACTGATCGAGACCGACATGGTGCGTACGGGCCTTGCCTCGGCCGCCTCGCGCATTCCCCTTGGACGCTTCGGCACGACGGAGGAGTGCGCGCAGGTGGTGATGATGCTGGTCGGCAATGCCTACATGACCGGCCAGACGGTCGCTCTGAGCGGCGGCCTGTCGTTCCTTTGATCTTGGGGCCGCGGGCGTCTAGGCTGGGGGTCCCAAAGACAATCAGCGCTGCATCTTCATCAGCTGGTCCATCGACGGCATCATGCTGGCGTCGAGGTTGGCCATGATCAGGAGCGAGCCGAACACCACCAGCCCGACGATGAACACGCCGAAGGCGAGCGCCAGGAAGTTGTTGGTGCTGTCGGGGCCGCTGCCGATGTTGAAGAAGAATACGACATGCACGCCCATCTGGCTGATCGCCAGCGCTGCCAGCAGCACCGGCACGGCGGGCTCCCACACGAGGTGAGTGCCTGCCGCCCAGAAGGAGGCGAGGGTGAGCACGATGGCGAAGCCCAGACCCGTGAGATAGGTCAGGACGCTGCCATGGCCGCCGCGTGCCACACCCGGCGGGCGGCCCTGCGGTTCGGCGGTCGGTTTTTCGGTAAGGTCGCTCACCAGCGGGCTCCCAGGTAGACGATGGTGAACACGCCGATCCACACGATGTCGAGGGCGTGCCAGAACAGCGTGAAGCAGAGCAGCCGCCGCACGATCGACGGCCTGAAGCCCAGCGTGCCGACCTGCGCCATCATCACCGCGAGCCAGCCCAGGCCCAGGGTGACGTGCAGGCCATGGCAGCCGACCAGGGTGAAGAAGGCGGAGAGAAACGCGCTGCGGGTCGGCGCGGCGCCCTCGCCGATCATGCGCACGAACTCGGAGATCTCGAGCACGATGAAGGCGGCACCCAGCACGAAGGTGACGATGCCCCACAGGTAGAAGGCGGCAGTCCGGCGGCGCTCGATGGCGAGTGCACAGAGGCCGCAGGTGAAGCTCGAGAACAGCAGGCAGGCGGTCTCGGCCAGCACGTAGCCTCTGTTGAACAGCTTCAGGCCGTCCGGTCCGCCGGCCACATGGGTCTGCAGCACGGCGTAGGCCGCGAACAGGGCCGAAAACATCACCACGTCGCTCAGCAGGAACAGCCAGAAGCCGAAGCTGGCGACGGTCTCGACAGAGGCGGGGCCGCGCTCGGAATAGGGGACGCTGTCTCCATCGTCGGCCGGGTTGGTAAAGCTGTCGGCGAGACTCATGCGCGGTCTCCGCTGGCTCGAAGAGATGATCGCGCCCGCTCGAAGGCGGCAAGCTCGTCGGCCGGGATCACCTCCTCACGCTCCATGCTCCAGGCGTGGCTGATGCCGGAGGCCGCGATGCCGATCAGGCCGATGATCGCCAACCACCAGATGTGCCAGATCAGCGCGAATCCCGCGATCACCGCGAAGAAGGCGATGAACACGCCGACCGGGGTATGGCGCGGCATCTCGATCGGCTCGTAGCCGGGCGGCACGGCGGGCCGGGTCCCCTGCTTCATCGCCCAATAGGCGTCGGTGCCCCGGACGTGCGGCAGGACGGCGAAGTTCCACGGCGGCGGCGGCGAGGCGGTCGACCATTCGAGGGTGCGGCCCTGCCAGGGATCGCCGGTGCGATCGGCGAGGGCGGCGCGGTCGCGGATGCTGACGAAGAGCTGGATGATGATCAGCGCGATGCCGAGCAGGATGACCAACGCACCCGCCATGGCCACGAGCATGAATGGCTGCCAGGCTACGTTGTCGTAATGCTGCATGCGACGCGTGGCGCCGAGCAGGCCGAGGGCATAGAGCGGCATGAAGGCGAGATAGAAGCCGATCAGCCAGCACCAGAACGCGGCCTTGCCCAGGCGCTCGTTGAGCTGAAAGCCGAACGCCTTGGGGAACCAGTACATGTAGCCCGCGAAGGCGCCGAACAGCACGCCGCCGATGATGACGTTGTGGAAGTGGGCGACCAGGAACAGGCTGTTGTGCAGGACGAAGTCGGCCGGCGGGATGGCGAGGAGCACGCCGGTCATGCCGCCGATCACGAAGGTGCAGATGAAGCCGAGCGACCACAAGAGCGGCGAGGCGAAGTGCACGCGCCCGCCGTAAAGAGTGAAGATCCAGTTGAACACCTTCACGCCGGTCGGCACGGCGATCACCATGGTCATGACGCCGAAGAAGGCGTTGACGTCGGCGCCGGCACCCATGGTGAAGAAATGGTGCAGCCAGACCATGAAGGACAGGATGCAGATCACCATCGTCGCCGCCACCATCGAACGGTAGCCGAACAACGGCTTGCGCGCGAAGGTCGCGATCACCTCCGAATAGATCCCGAAGGCCGGCAGCACGAGGATGTAGACCTCGGGATGGCCCCAGATCCAGATCAGGTTGATGAACATCATGGCGCTGCCGCCGCCATCGTTGGTGAAGAAGTGGAAGCCGAGGTAGCGGTCGAGCAACAGCATGGCGAAAGTCGCGGTCAGCACCGGAAAGGCGGCGATGATCAGCAGGTTCGAGGCGAGCGCCGTCCAGCAGAAGATCGGCATGCGGGCGTAGGCCATGCCCGGCGCGCGCAGTTTCAGGATGGTGGTGACGAAGTTGATGCCGGTCAGCAGCGTGCCGACGCCGGAGATCTGCAGCGACCACAGATAGTAGTCGACGCCGACGTCGGGCGAGAAAGCGAGCTCGCTGAGCGGCGGATAGACCAGCCAGCCGGTGCGCGCGAACGAGCCGATCATCAGCGACATGTTGACCAGCAGCGCTCCCGAGCAGGTCAGCCAGAAGCTGATCGAGTTCAGCACGGGGAAGGCGACGTCGCGCACGCCGAGCTGGAGCGGGACGACGACGTTCATCAGCCCGATCACGAACGGCATGGCGACGAAGAAGATCATGATCGTGCCGTGCGCCGAGAAGATCTGGTCGTAGTGCTCGGGCGGCAGGTAGCCCTGGTTGCCGCCGGCGGCAATCGCCTGCTGGCTGCGCATCATGATGGCGTCGGTGAAGCCGCGCAGCAGCATGACGATTGCCAACACCGTGTACATGACGCCGATGCGCTTGTGGTCGACACTGGTGATCCATTCGCGCCACAGATAGGGCCACCAGCCCTTGGCGAACGTGTAGCCGAGCACTGCCAGGATGACGAACACCACCATGAGCGAGGCCGCCATGGGGATGGGCTGAGTGAAAGGGATGGCATCCCAGGTAAGCTTGCCCAACATGTCTACTTCACCGCCTGTTGGATCGCCGCCTCGAACAGGCGAGGCGTCACCGTGCCGAAGGCTTGGGGCTTGTCGGCCTGGCTCGGCCGCGCCAGTCGCCCGTAGGCCACTCCATCGAGCGTGCCGCCGCCGGCCTTGGTCGACGTGACCCAGGCCTGGAATTCCGCCGCGGGCAGCGCCTTCACCTCGAAGCGCATGTCCGAGAAGCCGGCGCCGCTATACTGCGCACTCAGCCCCTGGAAGGTGCCTGGCTTGTCGGCCAGCAACTCGAGGCGATTCACCATGCCGGCCATGGCGTAGATCTGGCTGCCGAGCTGGGGCACGAAGAAGCTGTTCATCACCGTGGCCGAAGTGATGCGGAAGCTGAGCGGCGTGCCGGCCGGAACGACCAGCTGGTTGACGCTTGCCACGCCCTGGGCGGGGTAGATGAACAGCCACTTCCAATCGAGCGCCACCACCTGGATCTCGATCGGCGCCGTCTGCGAGGCGACCGGCCTGGGTGGGTCGAGGTCGTGGCTCGATATCCACGCCATGCCGCCGAGGAACGTGATGACCAGTGCCGGTATCGACCACACCACCAGCTCGATCGGGCCGGAATACTCGAACTCGGGCAGGTACTGCGCCCGCGCGTTGGAGGCGCGGAACCACCAGGCACACGCCAATGCCAGCACGATCACAGGGATGATGATCGCCAGCATGATCACGGTGGCATTCAAGAGGATCAGACGCTCGGCGGCGCCAATCGGCCCCTGGGGATCGAGCACGCCGCTTTGCCAAATGGACTGCACAATTCCCCCACAACGCTGTGGACGTTCCTAAGTGCCTCGAATCGGGCGTCCTATCAAGTCGGACGACGGTTAGCGGATTTTCGCTTGCTCGCCTCAGCGAGACTGCCACGCAACATTTCCGTCAAGGTGACCGGCCGCTTGTGCTTTTTCAGCAGGTCGGCAACAGCCTCGTCGATCAGGCCCTGGAAGGTCTTGCCGCTGTCGGCGGCCACCCGCTCGAGCGCGTCGAGGCTCGCGGTAGCGATGTGGATCATCTTGCGCATGGTCAACCCTCCGCGGCTGACGCAGGTCTAGCACGGCACGTGTTGCCGCGGCGACCGGTCTTGAGGGAGCGGAAGGGGAGCTCGTGGTTCCACAGGGCATGAAGGGTTCGATTGATTCCAGCCGAGCCCTTGATGCTCTAGGGTATTCGCAATGAAGGCGATTCTGGTGCTGATGGGCGTCTCGGGGAGCGGCAAGACCACGGTCGCCGCCATGTTGGCCGATCGGCTGCACGTCCAATTTCTCGAAGGCGATGACATGCATCCTCCGGCGAACGTCGAGAAGATGCGTGGTGGCACGCCGCTCACCGACGAGGACCGCTGGCCCTGGCTGAGGGCGATCGCCGCCCGCATCGACGACTGGCGGGCTGCGGGCGAGGGTGGTGTCGTGACCTGCTCGGCGCTCAAACGCGCCTATCGTGACATCATCGTCGGCAACCGGCCGGAGGTGGTGCTGGTCTATCTCCGCGGCTCGCCGGAGCTGATTCACCGGCGCATGGCGGCGCGGCACGAGCACTTCATGCCGGTCAAGCTGCTCGACAGCCAGTTCGGGATTCTCGAGGAGCCCGCGCCGGACGAGCATGCGATCGTCGTCGACATCGCCGCCGAACCGGCCAAGATCGTGGTGACGATCATGCGTGACCTGAAGCAGCGTTCCTAGCTGGGGCCGCGCTCAGCTCCCGCGCTTGTGCTCGATCAGGGCGGCACCGAAGGCCTTGAACAGCGCCTGGTTGATCGGATTGCTCTGCGGGTCGTATTCGGCATGCCATTGCACGCCGAGCGCAAAGGCGGGCGCGTCGGCAACGCGGATTGCTTCGATGGTGCCGTCCTCGGCCACGCCCTCGACGACGATGCGTCCACCGGGCTCAAGGATGCCCTGGCCGTGCAGCGAGTTCACGCGGATGCTGTCGGATCCGAGGATCCTGGCAAACGCGCCGTCCCGCGCCAGCCGCACCTCATGCCGATCGGCAAACACCACGTTGGGATCGGGATGGATCTCGCCGTTTTCCAGGCGAGGCATGCGATGGTTCATCCGGCCGGGCAGCTCGCGGATCTCCGGATGCAGCGTGCCGCCGAAGGCGACGTTCATCTCCTGGAGTCCGCGGCAGATGCCGAACAGGGGCACGCCGCGCTCGACGCAGGCCCTGACCAGGTTGAGCGCCATGGCGTCACGCTCCTCGTCATACGGTTCGTGCTTGGGGTCGGGCTCGCAGCCGAAATGCGTCGGATGGACGTTGGCGCGCGCGCCGGTGAGCAGGATGCCGTCGACCGCTCCCAGCAGCGCCTCGGTGTCCGTGATGTCGGGCGTGCCGGCAAACATCAGAGGCAGGGCGCCGGCCACTTCCGCTACCGCGCGCATGTTGCGTTGCCCCACGAGCTGGACGTTGTGCCGATCGTTGACCAGATGGGCGCTGCCGATCACGCCGACCACCGGTTTGCTCTTGCCTGACATACTCGTGCTGAACACCTTCTTGACCCAGAGTCATGCAATAATCGCACCGAGGAAGGAGTCTGACCATGCCCCTTCAGGCCGTAATTATCCTCGCAGCGCTTTCTTTTTCGTTGGCCGTGGCCTTGCCTGCGACGGCCCAGCCCACCTGGCCGAACCAGCGGGATGGCGATTTCGTCATCAGGAATTTCCTGTTCCAGAACGGCGAGACGCTGCCCGAACTCAAGGTGCATTACACGGTGCTCGGCACACCGCACCGCAACCAGGCAGGCGAGATCGACAACGCGGTGCTGCTGCTGCACGGCACCAGCGGCACCGGCAAGAACTGGCTGTTGCCGTCGCTCGCCGGCGAGCTGTTCGGCGCCGGCCAGCCGCTCGATGCGGCGCGCCATTTCATCGTCATGCCCGACGGCATCGGCCGCGGCGGCTCGAGCAAGCCCAGCGACGGTCTGCGCGCGAAGTTCCCGCACTACCGCTACCGCGACATCATCGCCTCCCAGTACCGCCTGCTCACCGAAGAGCTCGGCATAAAGCATCTCAGATTGGTGCTGGGCAGCTCGATGGGCGGCATGCACACGTGGCTGTGGGGCGAGATCTATCCCGATTTCATGGACGGCCTGGTGCCGATCGCAAGCCAGCCGATCGAGATCTCCGGCCGCAACTGGATCGGGCGGCGCATTGCCATCGAGGCGATCCGCCGCGATCCCGACTGGAACGAGGGCAACTATACGACCAAGCCGACGCGCTACATCTACACCGCGCCCTACAGCGCCTTGATGACCGAAAACCCCGTGCGCCTGCAGGAGCTGGCCGGCACCCAGCTTGCGGCCGATTCGCTCTATCAGAAATGGGTCGCCGAGGTCGCCAAGGGCGATCCCAACGACCAGCTCTACGGCATCGAGGCGGTGATCGGCTACAACCCCGAGCCGGAGCTCGGCAAGATCAAGGCACGGCTGCTGGCGATCAACTTTGCCGACGACGAGGTCAATCCACCCGAGCTCGGCGTGGTCGAGCCTGCGATCAGCAAGATCAAGGGCGCGCAATTCGTCCTGGTGCCGGCAAGCAAGGATACGCACGGCCATTTTACCCATCTGCGGGCCGCGATCTGGAAGCCCTACCTCGCCGCGTTCCTCAAGGAGCTGAACTAGGGATACTGGCGAGGAAGAGCGAAGGCCCCGGCAGGTTCACGCGAGAATAGTCGTCATCCCGCCGTCGACCACCAGGGTGTGGCCGGTGATGTAGGCGCCGGCGTCGGAGGCGAGCAGCAACAGCGCGCCACGCAGGTCGTGGGGCGTGCCCCAGCGGTGGCTGGCGGTGCGCTGCTCGAGCATGGCGCAGAAGGCCTTGTCCTGCTGCAAAGGCACGTTGAGCTCGGTGCGGATGTAGCCCGGTGCGATGGCGTTCACCGTGACGTGCGGGCCGTATTCAGCAGCCAGTGTCCTGGTCAGCCCGATCAGCCCGTGCTTGGCCGAGACGTAGCCCGCCACGGAGCCGCGGCCGACAATGCCCATGATCGAGGAGATGTTGACGATCCGACCGTACTCGCGCGCCAGCATGTGGCGGCCGACCTCGCGCGCCAGCACGAACTGGCCGATCAGGTCGGTCTCGATCACCTTGCGGTAGTCGGGTGTCGCAGTGTCGACCACGTTGTCGCGATGGATGACGCCGGCATTGTTGACCAGCACGTCGATGCGGCGGTGCCGGCGCAACAGGGCGCGCACCTGGGCGCGGGTACTGTCCTCGTCGGTGATGTCGATCGGCACGACCTCGGCTTTGCCCTTCTTGCGCCGGATCGCCTTGGCTGTCGCCTCGAGGTCCTTGACGCTGCGGCCTGCGCACAGCACCAGCGCCCCTGCTTCGGCGAGGCAATGGGCCATGTCGCGGCCGAGCCCGCGCGAGGCGCCGGTCAGCAACACGATGCGGTTCTTCATCGAAAAGAGGTCAGGCATGGTTCTTCCATCTTGCCACACCAAGGGCGGCGGCGATCAAGCGAATGGCGTGGGCGATCCGGCAGAGTTTCAAGCCTGCCCGGCGAAAGCCCGACATGTCGGCAGCCGTCGGATAGCCGAGGTACTGGCCGTCGGCGGGCGTCTGGGGCTCGCCGGCATTCCTGTCGGCCGCGAGCCTGGCCAGGGCGGCGGGGAGCGCGCGCGCGCCTTCGAGGACCAGGCGGGTGTTGAGCTCGCCCACTGATGGCGTTCCTTCGATGGGCACCTCGACGCGGGCCAGCACGCGGCCGGCGTCGATACTCTGGTCCTCGATGACGTGGACCGTGGCGCCCGACAGCGCCAGCTTCTTCGCCACGGCCCACAAGTCGGGGCAGGGTCCGCGCAAGGCCGGCAGGAGTGCCGGATGCACGTTCACGACGCCGACCCCGGCCAGCGCGATCAAGGGCGGCTTCAGGATCTGATCGAAGTTCATGACGACGATGAAGTCGGGCGCGTACTCCTGCACGATTGCGAGCGTCGCAGCGGAATTGACGTCGGGTGTTTCGACAAGGCGCGCGCCATGCCGCCGCGCCAGCGCCGGCAAGGTCGCGAGCGCAGGCCTCAGCAGGCGGGCGAAGAAGGCGACGATCGGCACGGACACCAGGTCGAAGCCGAGCCAGACGTTGAGCGCAAAGCCGTAGCGGCGGAAGCCGTAGGTCGCCTGCTGCCAGAAGCTGCCGTGGCTCGACCCGAAGCGCTTGCTCGAGAGCACCAGGCCGATCTCGCCGCCGATTTCCTCGAACAGGAAATTGAGAGCCGGCAGGCAGGTCAGGCTGTCGATGTGGCAGAAGGCGATCTTGCGTGGCACGGAGCTAGAGGCTTCGTTCGGCCGCGTCGAGGACCTGGCAGGCGGCGTCGTTCCAGGTCGCCAGCCGCTCGCTCGCCAGGAAGGCCGCAATCTTCGAGCGCGCTGCGGCGAGGGCAGCTTGATCGGTCAGGTAGTGGTCGATGGCCTCGCTCACTTCGGCATCGTCGGTCGGATCGACGTAGACGGCAAGATCGTGGCCGGCTTCTGGGATCGCGCCGGCCTTCGATGCGATGCAGGGCACGCCGAACGCCAGGCTCTCCTGCACCGGCAGACCCCAGCCCTCGGTGAGGCTGGGGTACACGGTGAACTGCGCACCGCGGTAGAGGGCCGCGAGGTCGCCATCGGCGACGTCGCCCAGCCAGCGAATGGCACCGCTCGCCCATTGAGTCTTCTCGAGTTCGCCCATCAGCGGGGAGTTGCGCCAGCCCTTGATACCGGCGAACACACAGGTCGCGATCTTGCCGCCGTGGCGCTGCCGCAGGCGTTCGACCGCACGTGCCACGACGATATGGTTCTTGCGCGGCTCCAGCGTGCCGACCTGCAGGAAATAGCGTCCTTTCTCCAGGCCGTAGCGGTCCAGGATGTCTGCCGTTTCGGCGGCGGCGGGCGGACTCGGCCAGCCCATGGTGATGCGGTCGATGGGCTGCTGGCCGGCGGACCCGCCGAGATGAAGCATGAGTTCGCCGCGCACGAACTCGGAGTTCACCATCCAGCGGTCGACCAGGGGCGCCAGGCCGTTGAACTGCCGGACGAATTTCTTCTTGAAGAGAGGTGGTTCCCATGCTGACTGGCCGAGAGGAAACACATCATGGATCATCTGCACGAGCTTGAAGCCGTGCTGTGCCTTGAAGCGGCCGAGCGCGCGGCTTTGGTCCGTGTACCACCAGAAGTCACCCAGGTTGACGAACGCGTCCTGCCCGTCGGCGGGGGCGAGCGGCACCGGCGGCACGCAGGAAGGGTCGGGCGGCGGCCAGCGATCGGGGTCCTGGAGGAATGCCAGCCCGAGTCGCGTGACGATGAAGTAGTGCCAGGAGAACGGCTCGAGCGTGCCAAGGCTTGCGAGCAGCCGCGCCCGCTTCATCATCTCGACATAGGCGCGACGCAGGTGGCGAATCGAGGCGGCGTTGGTACTAGGGTCGGCGAGGCCGTGGATGGCGTCACGATCGATGACGAAGAGGTCGGCCGCGCCGGGAAAGCGCGCGACATGGACGACCCGCTTGTCCTCTGCGATGGCTGGCGCCATGAGAATGCGTTCGATGACGCGCTGTATCCCGGTCGGTGTGCGATAGAAGGCGTACCAGGCCACCAGGCCGGTGACGTCAAAGAGCAATCGTGCGGGCATGTGGCGCGGGGAGAAATATAACATGGACGGCGCCCTCGTCGCCGGTGCGCTTTGGGTGGTGTCGCTGGGCTGGCTCCTCGCAATGTCGGGCTTGGCCTTGCTGCAGCCGCTGCGGCGACGGTCCGCGCCGTCGCCGATCGAGCTTCCGGCGGTATCGATCGTGATGCCGACCAGCGCAGTCGAGAGTGCCCGCACGGGAGCCGATCGGCTGGGGACGCTGAGGTCCCTGCTCGCTCTGGAGACAGGCCAAAGCGAGATCGTGGTGTGCTTCGATCGCGGCGAACCGCAGCGGGCAGTCGCCGAACAACTGACGGCCGAGAGCCGACTCGTGCGGGTGATCGACGGCGGGGGTGGGCAGTCGAGCGCCAACGCCAAGGTCGACGCCATGGCATGTGGCGTCGACGCGGCGCGCCACGACGTGCTGCTCTTTTCCGACGACGATGTTCGGCTCGACCGCTCGCACTATGCGCGGATGGCCGCCCAGTGGGGACCTGGCGTCGGGCTGGTGTCGGCGGCGGCCGTGGGGACTGATCCCGGGAATTTGTGGGGGGAAGTCGAGCTCTTTTTGATGAATTGCCAGTTCGCGCGCCTCCACCTGGCGGGCGATTTCCTCGGGCTGGGTGGCGTGCTGGGAAAGTCGATCCTGGTTCGCCGCGCCGACCTCGTGCGCGCCGGCGGAGTGTTCCCGACCGGGCGCGATTGCTGCGAGGACGCAGCACTGACGCAGAGCTTCGCAGCGATCGGACTGCGCACCGTGCTGGGCGACCGTGTGGTGCGCCAGCCGATTGGCCGGGCACGCTTCGTCGACGTATGGAGACGCCATCGCCGCTGGCTGAGCTGCCGGCGCAAGTACATTCCGGCGACCTTCGCCTGCGAGGCCTTGTTCTGCGCGCCGGTCGCCTGCCTCGCTGGCGCTGTGGCCTTCGCTCCGCTCACAGGGGCGCTGGCGGGTGCTCTCGGCACCGCGGCGCTGTGGTGCGCCGTCGACTGCCTGTTCATCGTGGCCAAGCGCTGGCATTTCGGTCCTCTGACGCCGCTGGCGTGGGTGGTGCGCGAACTGATCTTCCTGCCGCTGTGGGCAGCTGCGCTGTTTGCTCGCACCGTGAACTGGTACGGCCGGCTGGTGCCCGTTGTTGATTGAGATCCTCTGCCTCGCCGTCGTGCTTCTGCTCGCGGCCGACGTCTATCTGCTCGCCGTTCATCTCGCCAGGGCGGGCCGCGAGATCGCGCGTGAGCGCGCTCTGCTGGAGGCGAAGCCCGCGCAGGACGAGCCGACGTCGGTTTGCGTGCAGGTGCCGATATTCAACGAGCCTCAGGTCGGACTTGCGATCGATTCGCTGTGCGCGCTCGAATGGCCGCACGGACGACTGGAGATCCTGGTGCTCGATGACAGCACCGACGGGACGAGCGACGTCGCGTCTGCGCGAATCGCCCTGTGGCAAGCGCGAGGCGTCGACATACGGCATCTCAGGCGTACGGAGCGTCGTGACTACAAGGCCGGCGCCCTGGCCGATGCCTTCGCCCAGACCGCCGCGCAATACATGGCGATCTTCGACGTCGACTACCGCCCCGAACCGGACTTCCTGGTCAAGGTCATGCGCCCGCTGCTGGCCGTGCGGCGCGCGGCTTTCGTGCAGGCCCGCCTCGAATATCGCAATCGCGAGCGCAGCCTGTTCACGCGCGCGCAGGCGGCAGGGCTCGACGCCTATTTCGCCTTCGAGCAGGCGGCGCGCGCCTGGGCCGGCATCCCGACGCCGTTCAATGGCACCGGTGCGGTGTGGCGGCGCTCAGCGATCGAACAGGCAGGCGGCTGGAACGGGAAGTCGCTGCTCGAGGATCTCGACCTCAGCCTGCGTGCCTTCGCCCGGGGTTGGACGGCAATCAACCTCGTGACGCTTTCGGTGGCGGGCGAGCTCCCTGAGACACCTGCGGCGCTGGTCTCACAGCGCCGTCGCTGGGCGCTCGGCACCGGGCAGTCCTCGCGTGCCTGGTCGTGGCGTTTGCTGCGCGGGATGCGCCTGGACCGTGGCCTTGTGTTCCTGCTGCTGTCGCTTCAGCACGCGGGCCTGGCGATCCTGTTGCTGGCGGCCGCGCTGGTTGCCTTGGTCGAATGGAATATGGGTGCACTGGAGACATTTGCCGTCACGCTTGCCCTCGTCGTCATGCTGAAGAGCGCGGGAGCCGCGCTGGCGCAACGGGTGGTGGGGCGGAACTTGCGCCTCCTCGATCTCGCGGCGATGTGGATCATGGAAGCGGTTCTGCTGCCGGTCCGCGCCAAGGCCCTCCTGCAAGGCCTGATGGGCCGGCAGGGCGAGCCCTTCGTGCGGACTCCGAAGAAGGGCTAGGCCCAGCTAGCGTGCCGGCAGCAGATTGCCGAGCCAGACCGCGGTCTTGAGCGGCAGGGGGAAGGCGATGCGCGCCTGGTTGCGGGCGAGCCCGTGGCGGATGATCTCGGAGGCGCGGCTGGCGCTCACCAGGAAAGGCTTGGCGCCGGCAAGCGTGTCGGTCATGCGGCTGGTGACGTAGCCCGGACAGATGACACTCACCCCGACATTGTCCTTCGACAGGGGAAAGCGAATGCTTTCGCCCCATACCCGAACCCCCGCCTTGCTGGCGTTGTAGGCGGCGGAGGAGGGTCGTCCAAAGAATCCGGCCAGCGACGAAACGAGTCCGATCTGTCCCTGTCGGCGCGCCGCCATCCGTCCGACCAGCGGCTCGACCGTGTTCAACACGCCCTCGAGATTGATCGCCATGGTGCGGCGGACCTTGTCGAAGCTCTCGAGCGCCGGATCATTCTGGCTGAGCGATACGCCGGCATTGGCGATCAGGAGATCGACCGGATGGCTGTCGTCGAACGCCGTCAGCCAGACGGCCATGGCGGCACGGTCGGTCGAATCGACGACTTCGGCATGCACGGTCGCGCTCCTGGCGCGACAGGCGTCGGCCACGTCGGCAAGGCGCCCGGCATCGCGACCACCGAGGGCGAGCGCGACGCCGGGCGCGGCATAGTCGAGTGCCAACGCTTTGCCGATGCCGCTCGAGGCGCCCGTGATAACGATGTGATGAAACGTTTTCATGCGTTGCCGCCCTGCCTTGTCCCGATGCTAGGATGGCAGGCACGAGGGAGAAGCGACATGGCGAACAAAGTGGCAATCGTGACGGGCTCGGCGACCGGACTGGGTGCGGCCTGCGCCGTCGACTTGGCGGGGCGCGGCTGGAACGTCACGATCAACTACACCAAGAGCAAGAAGGAGGCCGACGAGACCTACGCCAAGGTCAAGGCCAAGGGAGTCGACGCCATCCTGGTGCAGGCCGACATGGGCCAGGATGCCGACTGCCGCAAGCTTGCCGACGAGACGCTGAAGAAGTGGGGGCGGGTCGACGGACTGGTCAACAACGCGGGCACCACCAAATTCCAGAGCCAGGGCGACCTGGACGGCGTCAGTGCCGAGGATTTCGACCGCATCCTGCGGGTCAACGTCACCGGACCCTACATGATGAGCCGCGCGGTCTGGCCGGCCATGAAGAAGCAATGGGACGACAGCCAGGAACGCGGTTCCATCGTGAATATCGGCAGCATCGCGGGCGTGATGGGCGTCGGCACCTCGATCCCCTATGCCGCCTCGAAGGGCGCGCTGAACACGCTGACCTTGTCGCTCGCCCGCTGGTTCGGGCCGGCCGTGCGCGTGAATGCCGTGTGCCCGGGCTTCATCCAGACTCGCTGGCTCCTGGGCGCGCTCGGCCAGGACAACTACGAGAAGCTGAAGCAGTCCCAGGAGGAGGGCACGCCGTTGCGCCAGGCCGGCACGCCCGAGCAGATGGCCGAGGCCGTGATCTTCTTCCTGACCAGCGCCAGCAACATCACCGGCGAATTCCTGATCGTCGACGCCGGCACCCACCTCGGCGGCCTGCCGATGAAGGGACGCTAGATTCAAACCCCCTCCCTCGTCTTCGGGGGAGGGGGCGCGGTAATCCGCGACGGAGGGGCGGGATCTTGATCATGACGCTTGACCCCTCGGTCAGCGTAAGACACTGCCGCCTCCCCCGAAGAGGGCGGAGGGAAGCTAAGCCGCTTCGTGCTTCTCCGTCATAGCCGTAGCGAAGGCCGCGGCGGCGTTGTGCACGTGCCGGTTGGCAAGAAGAGCGGCGAGCTCGCTGTCGCCGGCGATCACGGCCGCCAGGATGCCGGCATGCTCCTGCCAGTCCTCGCGGGCGCGGGTGCGGCCGTTGATGGCGAAAGCCAGTGAGGTGCGCTCGCGCAGGCCGCGCATCACATCGGACAGCACGGAATTGCGGCTCGCCTCGCCCAGCCGCTCGTGGAACTCGGCATTGAGTCGGGCGAGGTCCTCGCGTGTGCCCGTCTGAGCTGCCTCGTTGCCGCGTTCGAGCGTGTCGCGCAGAAGCGCCTCGATCTCGGGGTCGTGACGCTGCGCGGCGAGCTTGGCATTCAGCCCCTCGAGCAGAGCGCGCACCTCGACCAGCTCGGCCACGATCCTTGGTGTAACCTCGGCCACCGTGGCGCCGCGGCGCGGCTCGACGCGCACCAGCCCCTGGGCCGACAGCGCCAGCAGCGCCTCGCGCACCGGCACGCGCGACACGCCGAGTTCGGCCGACAGGCTCTCCTCGACCAGCCGGTCGCCGGGCTTCAGCCGGCCGCCCAGGATCATGGCCCGGATCTGCTCGCTCACCAGTTGGCTGCGCGGCGCGTTCATTTCTTCAGGCTCGCCATGAAGGCAGCGATGCCGGCCTCGCAGCAGGCGATGTCCTGCTCGCCGTTGCCGCCGGAGGCCGCCACCGAGCCGACGCACTGGCCGTCGACGAAGATCGGAAAGCCGCCGACGAAGACCGTGAAGCGGCCCTCGTGCTGGGTGAAGATGCCGAATGCCTCCTCGCCGGGATAGGCATTCTTGTAGTTGTCGGTGCGCTTGCGATGGCCCGCGGCGGTGAAGGCCTTGTTGATCGCGATCTGCACGCTCGTCACCTTGCCGCCGTCCAGCCGGCGCAAGGCGATCGGGTAGCCCGCATTGTCGGCGACGCAGAGGACTTCGGGAATGCCGATCTCCTCTGCCTTCTTCTGCGCAGCGTCGAGGATCAGATGCGCCTCGTCGAGCGTCAGGGTCTTGTAGGTGTGCATGAGGGGGCCTGTCTTATTCCACCTTCTCCCTCCCCAGTCTTCTGGGGAGGTGTCGACGTCTTACGCCACCTCCCCCGCAGACGGGGGGAGGGGAGATTTACGCTGCGAGCTTCTTGGTCTGCGGCTTCTCGAGGAAGGTGCGCCACACGCCGTCGAGATAGAGGCGGCGCATCATCGTCGCCTCCTTGACGATGCGCACACAGGTCGCGCGCTGTTCGTCCGTCGTGGCGTATTTCTCGACGATCTCGAAACCCTTCTCGCCGTGCTCGATGTCCGCGGCGATGTGGATGGTGAAGAAGGTCACCTCGTCCTCGGTAAAGCCGTACTTCTCGAGAAGCGGTGGCGTCGTCTTGCTGTAGATCTTGGGAACCTGGCTCTCCAGCCCGATCAGCAGGCCGGACAGGGCCTCGACGAAGGGCTTACGTGACTGCACGGTGCACCAGCTTTGTAGGCCGAGCGTTTCGGGCAAGAGCTCGCCGTTCGCCTGGGCGCCCAGCACTTCCTCGCGCTTCATGCCGCAGATCTCGCCGAACTCGAGCAGCAGGTCGGAATGGCGCACTGGTGCGGCGCCATGCATGCCGACAAAGCCTTCCTCCTCGGTGACGTTCTCCAGCAGGAAGTGTTGCACGTCGGCGTGCGGGCAGTTGGCGTAGACCGCCGCGACCCATTCCGCGAAGTGGCTGACATAGTGGTAGTGCTGTTTGACCCATTCGCCGAGCAGGCGCCGGTCGAGCTTGCCGGAGGTCCAAGCCTCGCTCCACGGATGCACCGCCGAATGGCGCTGCTCGATGGCCGCCTCCAGAGCCTGACGGAATGCACTCTTTGCCATGGCATCCTCCCGTATAATGTATACAATGAAGCCTACAATTTCCGAATATGGCCTTGAGATCAAGCTCAATTGTATACAAAATTATGAAATCCGAAGATTACGCCCAAGGCGACGCCTTTCAGGCCGAAAGGCGCACAGTTTTCTCCACCGAATGGCTGCCGCTCTGCGCCGAGGCGCAGGTTGACAGTTCAGGAGCCTTCCTTGCCACGACCGCCGCGGGCTGGAACGTGCTTGCCGTGCGCGACAAGGCCAACGAGGTCCGGGTGCTGCGCAACGCCTGCCGACACCAGAACATGCCGGTCGTGAATGCCGGGACCGGCAGTTGCGAGAGCTTTCGCTGCCGCTTCCACGGCTGGACCTACGACCTGGCGGGCAAGTTCCTGACCGCACCGCCGCCAGTGGCGCCGGCCGATCCCAACTCCGGTCTCGACCTGCAGCCTCTGGCCATCACGCGTGAAGCAGGATTGTTGTTCTTCAGTATCGACGCGCCCGCGGCCACGCCCTGCCTCGGGACGCTGCCGGCCTATGGCGGCACGCTGTCGACCGACATCGCCTGCAACTGGAAGGTCGTGGTCGAGCACCTGCTCGGCGAGCGGCGAGAGGGTTCGCCGGATTTCTCATGGCACTGGCCGCTGCTCGCGGTGCGCCGGGCGGGCAGCCTCGCCATCGTTGAGCAGATCATGCCGCAGACCTTCTTGCGCACGCGGTTGTTGACCCATGTGTACGGCGGCCCCGCCGAAGCGCACAAACCGGCGGCCGGCACCATCAAGCATGTCTGCGAGCGCCTTCAAGGCGATCGCGCCGGGGGCCTCATGCCTGAGGGTGAAGGTGCGCTGCTCGCCGACTTCCACAGCGTTCTAATGACCAAATTAGGCGGCTGATGCGGCGTGGAATATAATGCGCGACAACCCGCAGACTGAGCTTCGGAAGCCCCTACGAATCGACTTTCCGCATTTCCCGCTAGTGCGCTACCCCTCGGCGAGTTCGTC
>CAZHQA010000005.1:44533-49973 GCA_964533955.1 uncultured Reyranella sp.
TTGGGCCAACCGTGCTTGCGCAACTCCAGCAGGCGCAGAAAAGCCTCCTCCTCTCGCCCGGGGGCATGCTGGCACATCAGGATCGCTGCAGCGGCCTGCGAGCGCGACACGCCGGCGTGGCAATGGACCAGGATGTGGCCGCCCGGCGCCTGGTGGGCGCGCTCGCCAAAATCCAGCATTCGGACAATATGCTGGGCGGTGCAGGCCTCGAAGCCCGGATACTCGGCGACGACGTCGTCGAAGCGCACCAGCTCATGGTCGATGTCGGCGAAGCCGTCGAGCGCCGGCGGGCGAGGCTCGTGCGTGTCGATGATCGACAGCACGTGGCTTACGCCGGCGGCGACGTGCTCGGGCAGCTCGGGAATGCCGCAGATGGTGACTCGGTGCGTGGGCAGGGGCATGGCGTCTTCTAAAGCATATTCCGTCTGGCTGGAATCGGTCGGGCGGTGTACGCCGCCGAAGCACTACAGGAGGCTGGTGGCCAGATGCAGGCCGACACCCAGCATGCCGAGCACGAAGATCCGCCGAAACGTCTCGGGCGACAGCCGACGGCGGGCCCTCTGGCCGAGCCACACGCCCGCCATGGTGGGCGCAATGGCCGCCAGGCTGCCCAGGCTGTTGGCGAGATGATAGGCACCGTGCAGGGCGAGCGAGACGGCCAGCATACCGGTGATGAACACGAACATGATGCCGAGCGCCTGCACCAGCTCGTGACGATCCATGTCGAGCGACTGCATGTAGGGCAGGAACGGCACCGCTGCCACGCCGGTCGATCCGGCCACGGCGCCGCTCGCCAGCCCGATCAGCGGGTTGGCCCACGGCTCGGCGCGGCGCGGCACGCGCGGCCGCCACGGCGTCAGGGCGATCAGCGAATAGAGAACCAGCAGCACCCCGACCCAGCCCGTGGTGCGCGGCGAACCCAGGCTGGTGAACAGGAGGCCTATGCCAAGGATGCCGGCCATGGCAGTCGCCGCCATAGAGCCGAAGCGGCGCATCAGGGGGCGAAAGCCGCCGCCGTAGATCGCCTGCCAGATGTTGGTGACCATGGTCGGCAGGATCATGATGGCGATGGCGCTTTCCAATGGGACGGCGAAGCTCATCAGCCCGATGGCGATCGGCGGCATGCCCATGCCGATCGCGCCCTTGGCGATCCCGGCGATGACGAAGGCGCCGGCGATCACCAGCATTTGGACCAAATCCATGTCGCCGGGACTGTAGTTATCGGCCGAGCCTTGCGGCAAGGCGGTCGAACGCCTGCCAGAATTGCGCGCGCAGGGGGTCCGTCTCCATCAAGATCTCGTGCTTGGCACCAGCGATGACGACGTGCTCGCCCTGCTTGAGACGCGCCACGACCGGGGCATGGCTGGAAATGTCGATCAACTGGTCTTCGCCAGCGCTCATCAGGAGCAGCGGCAGGTCGATGCGCTCGAGGTAGCCCGGCGCGAGCGCCGCCGTCATCGAGCGCGCCGCCTGGCGCGCCCAACCGATGGTCGGGCCGCCCAGCGACAGCCTGGAGTCGGCCTTGAACCAGGCTTCGGTGAAGCGGTAGCGCTTCTCGTCGTGTGTGACGTGGTTGGAAGCAAACTCGCGGGCGAGGAAGATGAACGGGCCTGTGCCGAACAGGTAGCGCTGCTCGACCGGGGCCATCTCGGGCATCAGCATCAGGACCGAGCGGAGGAAGGCTTCGCGTTGCAGCGCCGTCATCGGCGAGACGATCAGGGCGGCCGACAGCGGTTCCGTGCCGTTCTCTGCGAGGTGCCGCAGCAGGATATGGCCGCCCATCGAATGGCAGAGCGCCAGCACCGGCCGGGCCGCCTGCGGCCCGACGACCTGCTCGATGAAAAGGCGAAGGTCGTCGATGTAGGTGGAAAAATTATCGATGTGGCCCTTTTCCCGATCGGCGAGCAGGCGGTCGCTCAGCCCCTGGCCGCGCCAGTCCAGGGCGACCACGGCAAAGCCCCGGTCCAGCAGTTCGCCGACGATTTCGGTGGCGTATTTCTCGATGAATTCGCCGCGGCCGGTGAGCAGCAGGATGGTGCCATGCGGGCTCCCGGTTCCCGAGGCGTTCCAGCAGGCATAGCGCAGGCGGCCTCCAGTGCCCTGCAGGAAACCGTAGCGGTCCGCGGGTCGGTGGCTTGCGCGGAGATCGGTCGGGACGCCGGCTGGCTCTGGCCCGAAATCCCGGGCGGTCGAATCGACGTCAGTCATGCGGCCGATCTTGCAGGTGGGGCAGGCGGGATTTTGACATTTTGGCCATATTGCGCGGCCACTCTTTACCGCGTCCGGGAGCGCAAGCTATAGATCGTGCCGGTCGCCGCATCGCCTGCGAAGGGTCGCAGACGAGGAAATCGGGCGCAAGGAAACCTCCAAGAGGTCTGCCGCACTGCGTGGTTATCGGCTCGTTAGGATGGGTCGATCCGGCACGGTCCTTGCGCTGACGATCAGCGTCCGCAGGAGAGCGACCGCGATCCCTTGACGCGAGCGTAGACCGCCGGCGGCTTGCTGGGGCGATTTACTAGTCCATGTGGCGACCTGCGCTGGTTCTGGTTTTTGCGGCAATGGCGACGATTGCCGGATGGCGGTTGCTCGACCGTCAGCTGGTCGCCGCCAATGTCGAAGGCCCCTTGCATGGCGTGACCTACGCACCGTGGGCCAAGGACCAGGATCCGCTCGAGTCCAAGGGCGGCGGCGTCTTTCCCTTCCTGCGCACCGCGTTCACCGAGGAGCTGCCGCCGCCGGTCAAGCCCCGCAAGGAACAGGTCGAGCGCGATTTCGCCATGCTCGCCGGCAAGGTGCAGTACGTCAGGACCTACCGCACCACCGACGGCGGCGAATACATGCCCGAGGTGGCAGCGCGCGTCGGCCTGAAGCTGGTACCGGGCGCCTGGATCTACAGCCAGAACGAGGCCAAGCAGCAGTTCGGCCGTGACGCCGCCGACGTCAATGCCGAGGAAACCCGCGCGCTGATCCGCATGGCCAACCAGAATCCCAACATCGAGCGCGTCCTGGTCGGCAACGAGAACATCCTGCGGTGGGATGCCCAGAAGGATCTGCGTGATCCCAATGCCACCAGTCCGGCCCAGCTCATCCGCGAGATCCGCAACGTCAAGCGCAACGTCAAGGTGCCGGTCAGCACCGCCGAACCGTGGCACGTCTGGCTGAACTATCCAGAGCTCGCCAAGGAGGTCGACTACGTCGCTGTCCATATCCTGCCCTACTGGGACGAGCAGTCGAGCGAAACGCCGCTCGAATACGTCAAGGACAAGATTGGCCAGCTCAAGAAGGCGCCGTATCTGCAGAACAAGAACATCATCGTCACCGAGGTCGGGTGGCCGTCGAACGGCGCGTCGCGCCGCAGCCCGGCCACTGGCACCGTCAAGCGTGCCACGCCCGCCGAGCAGGCCAAGAACATCCGGGACATGATCGCCTGGCTGAAATCTCAGAACATCGACTACTTCGTCGTCGAGGCGATCGACCAGCCCTGGAAGGCCTACGATCTCGAAGGCAAGGCAGGCGGCTACTGGGGCCTGTGGAATGCCGATCGTCATCAGAAGTTCGAGTGGAGTGGTCCTGTGGGGGCCTTCCCGCAATGGTGGCTCTATGCCGCCTGGTCGATCGCGGGCGCGCTGCCGCTCATGGTGATCTTCCTGTGGCGCTGGCGCGGCGTCGGCACAACCGGCCAGCTTGCCTTCTGCGGCCTGGTCTGCCTGGCCAGCAGCGCTGTCGCCTATGGCGCCTCAGTCGCGGCCGGCACCTACATGATCACCGCCGAGATGGTGGGTTGGGGCGCGCTTGCCTTCTTCCTGGTGCTGAGCCTTGCCATGGCGCTGGTGCAGGCGGTGGAGATGGTCGAGACCGTCTGGCGCCGGCGTTGGACGCGCGAGGCGCTGCCGGCCTCCGAGATGCTGGCGCGCCAGCCCGCCGACCGCGCCTGGCCCAAGGTTTCGCTGCATGTCGCGATCTGCAACGAGCCGCCGGCCATGGTCATCCAGACGCTCGAGTCGCTGGCGGCGCTCGACTATCCCAACTTCGAAGTGATCGTCATCGACAACAACACCAAGGATCCCGCGGTGTGGCGGCCGGTGCAGGACTACTGCGCCGGGCTCGGCGAGCGCTTCAAGTTCTTCCACTTCGACGTCATGAAGGGCTTCAAGGCAGGCGCGCTGAACTACGTGCTGACCCAGACCGCGTCCGATGCCAAGGTGATCGGCGTCATCGACAGCGACTACATGGTGCGGCCGGACTGGCTCAAGGCGGTCGTGCCGTATTTCGACGATCCCAAGATCAGCTACGTGCAAGGGCCGCAGGACCACCGCGACTGGACCGGCGACCGCTTCAAGGAAATGCTCAATTGGGAATATGCCGGCTTCTTCGACATCGGCATGTGCCTGCGCAACGAATATGACGCCATCATCCAGCACGGCACCATGACGCTGGTGCGCCGCGACCTGATGGAAGAGTTGGGCGGCTGGGCGACCTGGTGCATCACCGAGGACACCGAACTCGGCCTGCGCCTGATGGAGAAGGGCTACGGCGCCATGTACAGCCGCGAGCGCTTCGGCCATGGCCTCACCCCCGACCATTTCGCCGGTTACAAGAAGCAGCGCTTTCGCTGGGCCTATGGCGCCATGCAGATCATGAAGGCGCATGCCGGCAAGATGCTGTCGAACGAAACCAGGCTCACCTTCTGGCAGAAGTACCATTTCATCGCCGGATGGATGCCGTGGTTCGCCGATGCGCTGAACCTGATCTTTACTTGGGCCGGGCTGGCCTGGGCCCTCGCGGTAGTCGTGCCACCCCTGTTCGGCATCAAACCGGTCGGCCTGCCGCCCGCCGAGTTCATCCTGCCAACCATCGGCATCTTCGTCTTCAAGCTGGTCTACTCCTTCGGCCTCTATGCCGACCGCGTGCGCTGCACCTTCCGCCAGAGCATCGGCGCGTCGCTGGCCGGCCTGGCGCTCACCTACACGGTGGGCCGCGCCGTGATCTATGGCCTGGCCACCAGCCGGCTGCCGTTCATGCGCACGCCCAAGATGGATGAGCGCGCAACCCTCGGCATGGCGCTCGGGATGGCGCGCGGCGAGGCGGTGCTTACGGTTCTGCTGTGGCTGGCGGCCCTGGTGCTGTGGATCGGGCCGGGCGTGATCAATCCCGAAGCCCGGCTATGGTCCGTGTTCATGGTCGTGCAGTCGCTGCCGTTTGCCGCGGCCGTGCTGGTCTCGGTGGTCAATGCGCTTGAGCAGATGCGCCACGCCCAGGCGGTATTCGAAGCGGCCCCGGTGCCTGCCGGCCCGGCGATGCAACCTGCGCAGTAGCCGCTGTTCTTCTGGCCGCCGCCCGGTTGCATTCGATATAAACGCCCGGACCAACAGGCGGGGGCGCGGGGATGGGCTATCGGATCCTGTCGATGGACGGCGGAGGATCGTGGGCGCTGATCGAG